>CAYPFS010000080.1:0-1635 GCA_964410175.1 uncultured Candidatus Saccharibacteria bacterium | reverse complement strand
ATCTTGGGGTCCAACTTTGTTTCTGGGTACTGACATTTCCGGCAAAACTTTGGGAATAGTGGGTCTTGGACGAATTGGTTCGCGGGTGGCCTCACACGCGGTCAAAGGATTTGAAATGAAAGTAATTTATTACGACGTAAAACGCTCACAGGAATTTGAAAATGAGTTCCAGGCAGAATTTCGGGAAAACGTTGATGATATTTTCAGAGAGGCCGATTTTGTATCCATACATGTTCCGCTTCTTGAAACAACCCGACATTTGGTTGATGCAAGAAGACTAGGCTTAATGCAAAAGACCGCCTATCTCGTTAATACTTCCCGAGGGCCAGTGGTGGATGAGAGTGCGCTGGTGGAGGCTTTACAAAATGGTGTAATCAAGGGGGCGGCCTTGGACGTTTTTGAAAACGAACCGGTTCTCGCTGCCGGACTAAGAGAACTTGAAAACGTAGTGTTGACTCCGCACATCGCTTCTGCCACTGAAGAAACAAGGCAGACCATGTCAGAGATGGCCGCGAAAAATATTATTGAGGCGTTGGAGGGTCGACAACCGCCCAACCTTATCAAGATTTAAATTTTTAATGTACGCTTTATGCACGAAATGGAACAAGGAGCAGTTTGCAAATGCTCCCATCATAAAATGGTATCCGGCCTTGTGGTTATTTTCGGACTTCTCTTTTTAGGGGGAGCGTTTGGCTGGTGGGGATCGCGGGTGGTGGAGGTCGGCTGGCCTATTCTCGTGATTCTTGCGGGACTCTTTAAAATGACAGAGGGCAGGTGCAAATGTTGCTAGTAGGGTTTATCAAGCTTTATTAAGGTTTAGTCCCGACCGAGGGTTGAAGATCCTCGATTGCGAAGCAATCGGGACACTAAAAAATCGCCCCGGTGGACATCGGGGCGATTTTTAATTGCCGTGAATTTGAGTTATCCACAGGGCAACTTTTGACAGACCGCGGTATACTAAAGATGGGTGTGAATAAGTTTTGGGCGCTATCGCCGGACTTTATGGATAATCAATTTTTATCTCTTAAGGAAGCATCAAAATTATGTGGCATCAGTGAAAGCCATCTGCGGTATTTGGTTTCAAGCAGTAAACTTCAAGGTATAAAAATTGGAAGAAATTGGGCCACTACCCAAGAATGGCTGGATGAGTATCTCAATGCGCCTTCTCTTTCAACAGGCTTAGGACAAGATACGTATTCCGATAGCAAGACGCAGTACAAACCAGGCGATACCGCTGACAATGATAAGCCAGAGGCTTACCAGCGCTATCGCTTAGGCAATAATTTTTCATTTTTAATAACCGGTTTTATTTTCGCATTTTTAATTTTTAACAGTAGTCTTGGACCAACATTAGAAATCCAATTCTCCAAGATTAACACAGCGGCTGTAGCTTGGGAGAGGTCTTTGAAGGATATCACCGAGATGTCCGATCGGTTCTTTCAGAATGTATTTACCTCTGCGCGGGGCTTTGTACAAAAGTTCCAAACCCAACTCTCTCTTTCCTTCGACAAGCTCAAGATAGGCCTTCAACAAAGATTCTCTGAAACCCGTTACGCGCCCGCAACAAAATCCCAGCTTGAAAAAGAAATCGAGTCCACCTTCGAACCCAAACCCGATCAGGTTCAACCTAAAGAC
>CAYPFS010000079.1:1336-1744 GCA_964410175.1 uncultured Candidatus Saccharibacteria bacterium | reverse complement strand
CCTGTCGGAACCCGCATAAGCTTCCCCAGCGGCTCGTCCCACTGAAAATGCAGCCCCCGCACAACACCCTTTTTCGACCAGGAATTATTCGCCTGCACGATGGTAGCATCAATTCCCGCCTCCTTGAATTTGTCTCTGCGGTAAAGTTCCATAAAAAATCCGCGTTCGTCTTCCAACGGCTCCGGCTCGATCACGAAAAGTCCTTTCAACTCAGTTTCTTTAAAAATCATGTCGTGGATAAATCTACATTTTGCCTAAACCAGGCAATAGTCCTAGCTAGTCCTTCCTCCAAGGAATTTTGAGGCCTCCAACTGAAATTGGCGTAGGTTTTTGTCATATCTGCCTGCCAGAGGTTGTCGTCGTAAACTACCGACGGAAGCGCCCCCCACTCGACTTTGCTCCGAGAAC
>CAYPFS010000079.1:495-1326 GCA_964410175.1 uncultured Candidatus Saccharibacteria bacterium | reverse complement strand
GAACCGGTTATCTCTACTACTTTCCCAACCAATTCCTCAAATGTGGTCGCCCTGCCGCTCCCTGCGTTGAAAATCTCAGCGGGGAAGCGACCCGCTTTATCCATAGCCTCAAGATACAAATCCATAAGATCTTCCACGTAAATAAAGTCGCGCGTAATGTGGGGCCCGGTCATCCGGATCGGTTCGTTTTTGAGTGCGGAGGCGACTACGTTATATACCAACCGCCCCTTGGTTATATGAGGCCCGTAGGGTGTAAAAAGGCGCAGAGTAACTATGGGCTTGCCGTCTTTTTGCGCCGCAACCTGGCCGTAGTGGGTGGAGGCAAGTTTCGTGATTGAGTAAATCTCCGGAGGTATACCCTGGCTTTCTCCCTCTTTGCTGGGTTTTTTTGCCGAGCCGTATTCAAGAAAGGTCCCCGTGTTAATAAAAGATGTCAGACCAATATTTTTTACGGCATCAACCAAATTCACCATACCTTCCAGATTTGTACGAACTACTTCATCCGCAGGGGCAGTCACACCGCTCATCGCCGTAGATACAGCAAAATGAATGACATGCTTCGGATTAATCTCGCCCAAAGTCCTAAATACGCCCCTGCGGTCGGTTAAATCTCCTATGTGTTTATTTATTTTTGTCTCAACCTCTTTGATCCGGGTCGCATCCGAATTCGGCCGCATAAGCGCATGCACCTCAAACCCCTCCTTTACGAGACGCCGAGTCATATGCGAGCCTATGAATCCGGCAGCGCCTGTAAGAAAAACTTTTTCTGCCATGGTGTTAGTGAAATCCTAGACCCCTTATACCAGCTTCCCGTCCCAAACCGGCTCATGC
>CAYPFS010000079.1:0-485 GCA_964410175.1 uncultured Candidatus Saccharibacteria bacterium | reverse complement strand
GGCTCATGCAGCCTGTCTTTGGCCAAAGAGTGCGAATTTGCCGAGCCACAAAGCGCCCTTTGAATTCTTCTACGAACTGCGCCATATATCTTTCGGACCGATCGAGCTACGATTAAACTGCCCAACCCCCCGCCAACTCCAAGTTTTAACTTGTAGTCCTCAACAAATTCGGGGGAACAGTAAATGCTTGCGAATCGAACATATTCTTCGTTGATTTTTTTTCGCTTGACGCGCGATATGCTGTCCTCGGTAATATAGTGGTCAAAAAGATTTATCCGCGCAAATCTTACCACGCCTCCGTAATAAATGCATTGAGCAAACCAGACGACATCCCATGCAACAGCATCAACCGGAAAAATTCCCACTTTGGCAAAAACGCTCCTTCTGATAATAAATCCTTTCCCGCATGTGCCGTAGATAAACGCATGAACAACATCCGAGCCGTAGTTTGCGATGTGGCCTTTATAAAAGGGGCGAGAAGAGCT
>CAYPFS010000078.1:0-1916 GCA_964410175.1 uncultured Candidatus Saccharibacteria bacterium | reverse complement strand
CTCTTTATGGGTTGAACCCGCGAGGCCGCGACCGCGGGAACGGCGAGGGATTCATAATCACGAGACACGTATCACGATACACAACCTAAGATACACGCAACACGAGACGCGATTTAATGTTCGTTCTGTAATCCCTCGATGGTCTTCTATAACATAGCGCCGATTTCTTCTGCTAACGCCGTCGCGCTAGTATAATCATCCTCTTTTGCCCAATTTTCTTTATAAGAAAAGTCTAAAAGATATTTACTTTCTTGAAGCGAACCAAGGGGCGTCTCAAAGAAATTAATTTTCACAAGTTTCTTTTTCCTAGCAAATCCCTCAATATAGTTAAGCATAACAGAAACGCTCGCGCGCCTCAACTGCGAAGTCGCCCCATACAACTCCTCGCGAGGAAACGTTTTGGTAATTCTATAAACCAGATGAGCGTATTCGTCCATCTTCTCTCTTAATACCCCGTGAAATTGTCTTACGGTAGCTTCGTGCATCATATCGTGCATCGTGTTGCACGAATCGTGTCTCGTGTTACGTGTTACGTGTTACGTGTATCTTTATATTTCGTATTCGTCATAAAGCATAGGCGCATTGGCCTTGACCCCCAGGCGGTCTTTTATTTCCTGCATAAAGTGAAGCGCCTGCGCTTCTTCGCCCTGCACCACAAAAACGCGTTTAAGCGCATCGCGAGTGGAGGCAACAAAATTAAAAAGCTGGGGGTTGTCGGCGTGGGCCGAAAATCCGTTAATTTTTCGAACTTCGGCTTCAACCGCGATCTCCTCCCCAAAAATTTTAACGTTCTTTTCTTTATCAATCAGCCGCCGACCCAGAGACCCTGCCGCCTGATAGCCCATAAAAAGTAAAATGCTCTTGGGGTCGGGGAGATAACGCCTGGCGTGATGCAGCACTCTGCCGCCCTGCATCATGCCGCTCCCCGCAATCACGATTTTCGGCGGCTCGACCTCGTTGATTTTTTTCGATTCCTCAACCGACTCGGTAAATTTGAGCTTTTTAAACTTAAAGAGATTCGGGTGACGAAGATAAAGCTCCCTTATCTCTTCCTTGAAATAACCGACATAACTTTCAAAAATATGAGTCACGCGGATGGCAAGAGGCGAATCCACAAAGACCGGAATCTCGGGGATACGTTTAAAAAGCAGCATTTCGTTTAGCAGAAAAAGAACCTCCTGGGTCCTTTCGGTGGCAAAAGCCGGAATCAAAAGGGTTCCTTTGCGGGCGGTAACGTCTTCGATCGTACGTTCCAATTGCAAAACCCGCTCCTCCGGCTCCTCGTGAACGCGATTCCCGTAAGTTGATTCAATTATCAAGTACTCAATATCTTTAAAAGTCCGGGGCGAAGGGAGAAGCGCGGAGGGGGCATTACCCAAGTCTCCCGTAAAAAGAAGGTGTTTGCCCTCGGCAAAAATTTCTACCAACGCGGAGCCCAAAATATGACCGGCGTCTTGTAAACGGAACGAAACGCCGCCGAATTCATAAGTCGCGCCATACGAAACCGTCTCCCAAAGAGCCAAAGTTCTTTCAAGATCTTTTTCCCCGTAGAGTTCGGTCTCGCTCCGTCTCGCAACTCCAAGCGCGTCCTCGAGCAGAAGTTTCGCAATATCTTTAGCGGGAGGGGTGGAAAAAATTTTTCCGGAAAACCCCTCGCGAACCAGTTTGGGTATGCGGCCGACGTGATCAATGTGGGCATGAGTCACCAAAACCGCGTCTATCTCCCCCGGGTCGAACTTAAAATTTTCGAAATTTAAATCCGCGCACTCATCGCACCCCTGAAAGAGTCCGCAATCAACAAGCACCTTTGTTTTTTTGGTTTGAAGCAGGTAACAGGCGCCCGTTACCTCCTTGGCCCCGCCGTGAAAGGATAATTTCATCCCGTTAGTGACAGGTCGCGGTCGCATCACGACCTA
>CAYPFS010000077.1:0-2174 GCA_964410175.1 uncultured Candidatus Saccharibacteria bacterium | reverse complement strand
AACTCCCATCCGGGCAGCTCGCTTTTTGGAAAAAAATGATCCGAAGCCGGAAATCGACACCTCTTCACCGCGGGAGAGCGCTTTCGTTATGGTATCAAATACCGTATCAACCGCGTCTTCTGCCGATCTTTTGGTTCCGCCCACTTTGGCGTACACCGCGTCTACTAAATCTGCTTTGTGCATGGGTTAGTTATTAGTTACTAGTTATTGGACTCTCGACCTTTCCTGAACTATTGTATCAAACCCCGCGTATTTGTGGCAAATTCCGCCGATTGAAGTCCGACTTCAATCGGACTATCTTGCGTATTCAATAACTCTCGTTTCTCTTATAACCGTGATTTTAATCTCGCCGGGGTATTTTAATTCCTGTTCAATCCTCTGGGCAACTTGGCGCGCGAGTTCGTGCGCTTTGAAATCGTCAATTTTTTCGGGCGTAACAAAAATTCGTATCTCGCGGCCGGCTGAAATCGCATAGGCTTTCTCCACGCCTTCGAAAGAAGCGGCGATCCTTTCGAGATCCCCCAGGCGTTTAAGATACGCTTCGACCGTCTCTCGTCTTGCGCCTGGTCTTGAAGCCGAGATTGCGTCTACGGTTTGTACGATGACCGATTCTATGGTTTCCTGCGGGTATTCTTCGTGGTGCGATTGCATGGCTTTGATGATGCGTTCGTCCACTCCGAATTTTTGAAGGATTCTCCGCCCGATCTCAACGTGGGTTCCGCTTACTTCATGGTCCACCGCCTTGCCTATATCATGCAGGAGGGCGCCTTTTTTGGCGATGGCAACGTCTGCTCCGAGCTCCTCGGCAAGCATTGCTGCGAGATGGGTCATTTCAATCGAATGCTGCAGCACATTTTGGCCGTAACTTGTACGGAAGCGAAGTCTGCCGAGGAGCGTCAAGAGCCGCGGGTCAAGATCAAAAATACCAACCTCGGTGGCTGCAGCTTCGCCCGCGGCTTTGATTTGTCTTTCTATTTCCTCGCGCGCTTTATCTACCGCCTCTTCGATTCGCGCGGGCTGGATGCGTCCGTCCTGAATAAGAGCTTCGAGCGCGGTTTTAGCGATTTGCCGCCTTACCGGATCAAAAGATGATATTACGATTGCTCCCGGCGTATCATCCACCATAAGCTCCACGCCTGCCGCGCGTTCCAAGGCTTTGATATTTCTTCCTTCCCTTCCGATAATTTTCCCTTTTAGGTCATCCGAAGGAATGGTAATGGTGGTGGTGGTAATTTCCGAAGTGGTAGGGCTGGCCAGCCGCTGGATAATGGTTGCAAGGATATTTTTAGCTTTATGTTCAAGGATTTCAACGCCCGCCTGTTCCAATTTCCGTATACGAACCGTGAGGTCCTCGGCGTGCGCCTCTTCAACTCTTTTTTCGAGCTCTTTTAGTGCAGAAGCCTTATCCAGACTCGCGACTCTTTCGATTTCTTTTAGCGCGCGCTCTTTTGCATTCTCGATCTCTACCTTGATTTCTTTTACCTTTTCTATTTTCTTTTCAAGTTCTTCTTCCTTTCGTTCGAAGTCTCGAGACCTCTTGTCAACCGATGTTTCCCGCTCAAGCAATCGCTCTTCCAGTTTCCGAATCTGTGATATTCTTTCCCTTTCTTCCAATTTTGCTTCCTCGAGGATTTTGGCGGCTTTTTCTTTGGCTTCCAGCATCAGCTCCTTCGCTTCGGCCTTCGAGTCTTCGACGAGTCTTTTTAATTTGGCCTCGATGCTGGATTTTCTCTGTTGGGCAACCAGTTGTCGGATAAAATAACCAAGGCCGATACCAAGACCTAAAATAACCACTCCACCCCCCACGGCAAGAAGGGTGATAAGATTTGGATTTAACATGCAGTAAAGAAAGAGGGTATCAACCGTTTTGATACAAGCATTTTCTAGTCTACTTTGCCATTGGAAAAGTTAACTAGAAAGCTCCGCTTCCAAGGGAGCGGGTCGAGCTCGGCTCGACGGGTTTGAGAGAAAAAATTTTGATTGGCTAGTCCAAGGAAGAGACAGCACGGTATCTGGGAAAACGATTGATAGACTATTCCTACGTTAAAACTAATTTCAAACTATCTTTATTCTATACAACAAAGCATACCAGAAAGATATTACAGATGTCAACCCCGCGCGCCGCTCCGCAGCGGAAAACCCAAATTTCAAAATCTAAATCTCAAAACAATTTA
>CAYPFS010000076.1:0-2196 GCA_964410175.1 uncultured Candidatus Saccharibacteria bacterium | reverse complement strand
ACTTCCCGCGGGAAGTGAGACTTCAATACGGGAACATATCACAAACACCTGCCTTCCTTTTTTAACCTCTTCTCTAATAAAATCGTATGCTTCCTGACGCTTAGCCGGCTCCACGATTCTCGTAATAATCGGCTTTCGGGCTTTAGGCATCTCATCAAGAATAGATAAATCTAGATCTCCATAAATGGTAAGGGCGAGCGTGCGGGGTATCGGAGTCGCGCTCATACTAAGAAAGTGGGGTAGGGCCGCGCCTGTCCACGATTCTGAAGTCTGCGTCTGTCCGCGAACCAGCGCCATGCGCTGGTTGACTCCAAACCTATGCTGTTCATCCACCACCACAAGTCCCAAATTTTCAAATCGAACCGTGTCTTGAATTAAGGCATGCGTCCCGACCGCCACTTCTGTTTCCGGAGACACATCCTTGTCGGCTCCGATAAGAAGTCCGGTTTTAACCCCAAAAGGCGCAAGGGCCAGGGAAAGAGTCCTCAAATGCTGGCGCGCTAAAATTTCGGTCGGCGCCATGAAAACGACTTTATACCCCGCCTTTACCGTAAGGAGCGAGGCGGCCGCGGCAACTACGGTTTTCCCCGAACCCACGTCTCCTTCAAGCAAACGGTTCATCGGCCGCGATTTTGCCAAATCCTGAAAAATTTCCCACATGGAACGGCGTTGAGCGTCGGTAAGTTCATAAGGGAGGGAACGGACAAATGCTTTCACCAGGGGCAGATCCAGTTTAATCTCGGGCGCTTGGTATTGTTTTAATTTTAACCTTTCTCGAAGAGCCCGGAGCTGAATTAAGAGAAGTTCCTCAAAACCAAATCGCCTCCTGGCTTTCTCCGCTTCATCGAGAGTATTTGGAAAGTGAATAGCGCTAATAGCTTCTCTTGTCTCCGGCAACTGATACTTATGTAAGGTTTCTCTTGGGAGCGGATCTTGAATCCCCTGACGGAGTTCAATAAATTGGTGAATCAAATACCGGAGCCACCGCGAAGTAATTCCTCTGGTTTCCGGATAGATGGAGATAAGACCGGCGGTATGAATGCTCTTAGAATTTTGGGTTTTCTCGTATGCCGGATTTTGGAGATAAACGCCATCCGGACCGAGCGCCACTTTGCCGGATAAATTTACCGCGCCGCCCGCTCGAAGATTCCGCGCCATAAAGGGCTGGTTAAACCAAAGCGCTTTCAGAATCCCGGTCCCGTCGTTGATGGACGCCTCAGTAAGAAACATGCGTTTGCGCGCGGTGCGGCGATTGGTAATTTTTACAATTTTCCCCTGAACGGTTACGACTTCATTTGGCCTTATCTCGCGGATCGTTTTAACGCGCGAGAAATCTTCGTAGCGCGCGGGAAAATAAAATAAAAGGTCGCGTACGGTTTTGATCCCAAGACGTTTTAAGGCGGGAATGACTTTCCTGCTTATTTTCGGAACTTTTTCTAAGGGAGTACCGAGAGAAACCACAAGCTCACTCTAGCGGTATTTTCCCCGTATATCAACTTTGTCTGTTTCGCTGAGACGGAACGCTATTCGGCCGCAACTGCATTGACTGCGTTTCGGAACCGCTCTGTCTGCAAAAGATTTTCGCTGGCGAAAGGGCTCATCTATGGCGAGCCCGGCCGAAATTGTATTAGAGTTTTCTCAAAATTAAAAGCCCCTAAGGGGCTTTTAATTTTGACTCGTCCCCGGCAGGATTCGAACCCCGATAGTAGAACGCTTCGCGTTCACTACGGGGCGGGCCTGCAACTCTGTAAGCTAGCGTGGCACATGCCCCGTACTAAATATACTACGCGCTCGACAGGACTCGAACCTGTAACCTTCAGCTCCGCAAGCTGATGCTCTATCCAATTGAGCTACGAGCGCATATTTTAGTGCGGGGTCCGTTGAATCCCGACGCCTAGGTCGGGACCCCGACTTTACCATAAAGTTATCATCTGTACGTCGGGGCTACGGGGACACAATTTTAAAATCCCAAACCCCTGGCTATTTGATCCGTCATCAACTCCTTATGCTCCTCTTCCGGAATAAAGTTAAGCAAAACTCTTTTAACTTCTTCCGGATTGGTATCGCCGAGCGGGAAACGTAAAAAGGGCATAAAACCGCTTTTCACTTCAAGCGACAGCTCCTTTGCGTTCGGAGAGTTAAAAATCCAGAAAGACTTGAGGTCGGACATTCTATAAAATTTCGTTCCCGCGCGAA
>CAYPFS010000075.1:0-2616 GCA_964410175.1 uncultured Candidatus Saccharibacteria bacterium | reverse complement strand
CCGCAGCCGAAAATCGCGCTTCGTAGAGCCGGAATGGATTTTTGAGATGGGTTCTGGTAGGCTGCAGTATGTTAAATTTTTAAAGAACGGAGCGGCGCATTACCTGATTAATCTGCACGGGATGTACTATCCGGGTTCGAAGCTCGATACGCCGGAGCGCATTGAACAATCGCAAAACATAGCGGAGTTTTTAGCAAGCCGCGAAGGGGAGAAAATTATCGGAGGAGACTTTAATCTTATGCCGCATACGGAAAGCATGGGTATCATAGAGGCCGCGGGCATGAATCCCGTTAGAAGTCGCGCCTTCTCCGAAGGCGCGGGTCCAGGGGACCGTGGCGCGGCTACTTCTAACGGGATGAGAAATTTGATAAAAGAGTTTAAGATCGAAACCACTCGAAGCGAATTGTCCTACGCTCGGTATCCGGAGCCGGAAAGGCAGCATTTTGCGGATTACGTTTTGGTGTCGCCGGGAATAAAGGTTTTACGCTTTGAAGTTCCACGGCTCAACATCTCCGATCATCTGCCGATGGTGCTTGAATTTGCCCCGCACCTTTTGTGAGCCCGTCGCTATTGAAGTCGAACTCCGCCCATTATTGAAGTTCGACTTCAATAGACCTCAATAGCGCTTTAGGATTTATGCGTTGCGGTTCATAAAAATAGGTGGGGGTTGACCCCGCACCTTTTGTTGGCAGGTAACTTTGCGCGTAGCGCAGCCAACAAAAGGTGCGGGGTTTGCATAAATTCCGCCTCTTTGCTAGTCTCGGTTTAGTTCTCACTTAGGCTTCCGGGGGGTGCAGACCATGAAAAAAGAAATTGAGGTTAAATTCTTTATAGATAGTCTAGACGAGGTGAGGAGAAAACTGCGAAAGCTCTCGGCCGAATTTATGTGGGCGGGGGCGGAACGAGATGTTTTTTTGGATACAGACTCCGGTTTTCTGAATAAAAAGGATACGGCGCTGCGAGTACGGGATTCTTACCAAAAACTGCTGACTCTTAAAGAAGCCGCAGGCGCGGAAAAAGGAGGAGACTTTAAAGTAAGGCGGGAGACGGAAATCGAAGTCAGCGATATCCGATCTCTTATTTACATTTTGGGGCGTCTTGGCTTGAAGCCGCGCTTCAGATACGTAAAGCCATTGAGGGAATACTGGAGATATCGGGGTTCCTCCGTAACGCTTGACTCTTTTCCCTTTGGTAAATTTGTGGAAGTAGAGGGATCAAGATCTGAAATCAGACTCATAGCCCGGCGTCTAGGATTGGATTTTGCAAGAAGTTCAAATAAATCCTACCGCCAGCTTCTGGCGGAGTACAAACGAAAGCGCAAAATATGAAGCTCCGCGGGTTTACACCCGTGGTATCTTTTTATTTCAGATACCGCGGAGCGAAATCCTTCCGAAGCATACCCTCCTTCGCTCCTTCGGAGCTACGGAAGGGTCCTCCTCGCCTTCATCCGCGGGCTAACGCCCGCGGTTTTCGGCGGAGGAGGATAAACGCGGGGCCCATCGGGCCTTGTTTTTATAGTCGTATTTGTTAGAATAAACTCGTTGCCGAGTTCGACTCGGCTTTGCCGCGGTAGCTCAGTGGCAGAGCGCAGCCCTGAAGAGGCTGGCGTCGTCAGTTCGATTCTGACCCGCGGCATCGAGTTATCCACAATTGCATAATTGAACCCCCATGCTATTATTATGTTATAAATAATGGCATACCATGAGAAAAGACAAGGAGGAGGTTATCAGGTTACGTAAACTCGGCAAGAGTTATAACGAAATTCGCCAGCAAATAAGGATTCCGAAGAGTACACTTTTGGAATGGTTGGGAAGAGTGGGGTGGTCAAAAAAGATACACCGTATTCTTGCCGAAAAGGCTAAGCTCACAGGAGCTGTACACCTGCGCAAACTAGATAAAGTACGAGGACGTCATTTGCGAAGGGTTTACGAAGAGGCTCGACGCGAAGCTAGGGACGAATTCAAGTATCTTAAATTACATCCACTTTTTATTGCGGGGGTCTCAATATATTGGGGAGAGGGCGATCGAGTTTCAAAAAGTAGTGTGAGACTTGGTAATACTGATCCATCAATGATACGGTTATTTGTAAAATTTCTGCGAGATGTTTGCGGCATTCATAGTAAAAAGATATTTGCGTCTGTGCTGGTATATCCGGATTTAAATCAAGATGAATGCAGGAGTTTTTGGGTAAATAAGAGCGGACTACCGGAAAGTAGTTTTAATAAATGCATTGTTATGAAGGGAAGGCATAAAACATGGCGTATTCGGTATGGTGTATGTACAGTGGGCGCTAGCAGCACATATTTGAAAGAGAAGTTACGGATATGGCTTAAGTTGTTACCAAAAGAGTTTTCAAAAAAGATTACTATCCGCGGGGGTAGTGTAATCGGCAACACGCTGCCTTGCCAAGGCAGAAATTGCGAGTTCGAGCCTCGTTCCCCGCACCACATAGACGTAGGAAATTCCACGTCAGAGGAAGTAGCCACGGCGGGGCGAGCCTGCCTGCTGGCAAGGTAGGGAAAGCCCCCGCGAAAATCCGAAAATGCGGCGCCTGTCCGCCGAAGCCTCGGCGCAGGCGGGGAGCCGCACCGATAAAAACCGCAAAAGAACCCGTTA
>CAYPFS010000074.1:1900-2619 GCA_964410175.1 uncultured Candidatus Saccharibacteria bacterium | reverse complement strand
GGTCGAAGTCGAGGTCGTGGTCGTGGTCGGGGTCGGTGCCGAAGTAAAACAACGTAAAAACAACACTAATCAAAAGGAGATTAAAAATGACAAAGGGATTAGAAATTTTAGATGAGACATACGCAATGATTAAATCACAGTTACAAGGATATGATGAAATGATAGGACATAGTTTCTTTTTTCGCACAGTAACATATCATTTAGTCGGAAAGGTAACCAAACGAATTGGTAAGTTCCTTCAATTGGAAGATGCTTCTTGGATTGCTGACAGCGGAAGATTTATGCAAGCCATCAAAAATGGCGAATTAGCAGAAGTTGAACCAGTTGGGACTGCTTTTGTTAATTTGGAAAGTGTTACAGATATGTTCCCCTGGAGGCATAAACTTCCAACAGAGCAGAAATAGGAGTTTTAGAAACAGGAATTATTTAACCATGAATGAATTGGTTTTTATCGTATTGCTTCCCTTATCTTCCCTGTTGTGGATGTTAGGTGGAACTTACTGGAAGCCTTTTCGCCGGCATATCTTGCCAGCTGTATTCTGCGCGGCGATGTTTATTTGCAAGGTTGTCTTATGGAAAGCTCTTTTAACTTCCGGCCTTTGCGTGGCCGCGTTCAGTATGGGGTATGGCGAGAAAAAGCCCTACTGGTATAAATTTTTAGTCGGGGTCTCTTATTCTGTAGCCACTTTACCGCTTGGCCTTTGTTTTTGGCAATTAGT
>CAYPFS010000074.1:832-1890 GCA_964410175.1 uncultured Candidatus Saccharibacteria bacterium | reverse complement strand
CCAAAGGTCTTTATCGCTACCTTTTGGCTAAGCAATAACCTTTGTTTTTCGCGCGTTTTCCTTTGGAAGATTTGCGAGGGTATAACCGGCTTAATGATAGGGATAAACATATCTTATCTAATAACAAGGGGGTATTGATGGACTTAATTAAATTTCTTATGGGGATGGGAGTTAATATTGACCCTAAAAAAGTCAATGAAGTTACGGAATTTACTTTAAAAAAGCTGGTTAATATTGAGCAGGCTTTTACCGGAATTGACGCAAAGCTCGGTGATTTGGTTGAACTGGAAAAGGAAAAGGTTGAGCTACTTAAAAAAGGGGTGAAAAAATGAGCGACCCAAAGGAAAAACTTACCGATAAAGACTGTTTAATTACGTTATTAGAGACGATACGCTGTCAATTGGTTGGAGCTATTGCGACCATAGATGCCCAGATTGAACGGATTGAACGTTTAGCAAAAAAGCGAGGTAAAAAATGATAACCTTCTCTCCCCCACCCCCTTGGCTTCCCTCTCTTGTGCAGCCGGCCGACTGGTTTATTATCCGCATTGGCGGCGTTATGCTTTTTATAAGTTTTATTTTCGGTGTGGCTTCATTCTTGAAAGGGGGTGAATCCGATGGCAAAAGCCTATAAGTGCGATAGGTGTGGGATATATCGCGATGGCAGTGCGGATATGCAAGTCGGATTGGATAAACAAGGCGAGATTATCCTGCGCCATACTTTAGGGATTAAGTTTTCGCCTGAAATGGAACAGGCGAGTATTTATTTAAAAGATTTATGTAATGATTGCACGAAACAGTTTTGCGACTGGATTAAAGGCGGTGAACAATGGAAAAAGTTAAATTGAAATGTAAGGGCTGCGACACGGAAAAAGAATGTCTGGTTTTACCGGAACCGAAAACCGCGAAAGAAAAAAAACAAATCCGGTTTAATTGTAAAGTATGCGGTATGGTAAACCTGTGGGATGGAACCGCATATTATAATAAGAAAAACCCGGTAAAATCCGGTCAAAGCGCAGCCGAACCGGTAAAACGTGAACCGGTAAAATCCGGTAAAAA
>CAYPFS010000074.1:0-822 GCA_964410175.1 uncultured Candidatus Saccharibacteria bacterium | reverse complement strand
AAAGAATGAAGAAGAAACCCAGGAAGAAGATGGTCTTTTCTTCTTCTAACAATAGCGAAGATTTAAAAGATTTAAGTCAGTTAATCCAGGAAGAACCCCTGGAAAAAGAAGTAAAGCTTGAGGTGAAAGAGTCCGAGATATTTGATGAATACGGCGGAATTACAGAAATGGCAATGGTCGGGATAAATTTGACGTTAGAGTTAATGGGCTTAACGGAATTAACTCCCGCGCAAAAGGAAAAGTTTAAGGCCCCGGCCGTAAAGATTGAGACTCAATACGCGCCGTTACTAATCAGCAAATATGCTGGAAAGGCTGCGCCCTTCGTGGAATTGGCCCTGGTATTGGGTAGTATCTTAAGGGAAAAGCAGCGGGAATTCCAGGAGAAGCACAAACAAGCGGACGCTCCAGCAGTAGACCAAGAAAATGCGAACTCGTGAAGTAGTTTTGATAACCGGGATGACTGGTTCGGGAAAGAGTGTCCTTTTCCGTAAAATGATTCAAAGTTATAAACGTATTATAATTTTTGATGCCGTTAAGGAGTATGAAGGGCTTATCCCCCCCTTCCCTGCCGGGTTTATTTTTGATTTTAAATCCTTAGTTGAATTTTTAAGGAAGAATCAAAATAAGCCTTTTCGGGTAATCTTTAGCCCGGCGAATCCTTTTGGAGTTGAGATTCTTTCTAATGGTGAAACCATATCCTGCGTTGAATTACTTTGCCGGATAGTTTATAACGGCTTAACGGACATAGTGCTTGGGATTGAGGAATTGGGGAAATTTCCTACCCAGAAAGAAATTTCCCCCTGGCTATATAACATTATTTGT
>CAYPFS010000073.1:0-2801 GCA_964410175.1 uncultured Candidatus Saccharibacteria bacterium | reverse complement strand
CGCTGAGCGAGGCTCGTCCGCCGTTGCGGCGGGCGGCGTTTTTCCTTCCTTTTATTTTTAGCTTAACGAAAACCGAGGTATCTTTTACTTTTTTGTATCCCTGGCCGACTTCGTGAGACGAAAGACCGGTTCCGCACCTCGGACACCAGGGAAGCGATTTAAAATCTTGATATAAAAGCCCCTTTTTCCAAAACTCACTTATTATCCACCAAAGGGTTTCTATGTATGGCGTTTGGTAGGTAATAAAAGGATGGTCTAAATCCAACCAGAAACCCAGACGCTTAGTGGATTTCTCCCATTCGTCTTTATATTTCCAAACCGATTCTTTGGCCTTTTGATTGAATTTTGCTATGCCGTATTTTTCGATGTCGCGTTTGGATTTCAAACCAAGTTCTTTTTCAACCTCAATTTCAACCGGAAGCCCGTGGGTATCCCAACCAGCTCTTCGCGGCACATAGCATCCCCGCATAGTTTTATAGCGCAAAATTATGTCCTTAAAAGCGCGGCTCTCGGCGTGATGCACCCCCGGCATGCCATTGGCCGTCGGCGGCCCCTCGTAAAAAACGAAGATTTTGCCCTTTTTGGTTTTATCGAGGGACTTCTTAAAAATTTTATTCTCCTCCCAGAATTTCAGAATCTTTTCCTCGAGTTCCGGGAGACTAAATTTTAGTTTATCCTCTAACATAACGCCCATTTTATGCTCTTTTTACGGAAAAATCAAAAAGGGCGGCAGAACCGCCCCTTAAAATAAATAAGGTGGTTAGCGGGGAACGCAACCCAAATAGACGTGAAGAAATAGTTTGAAAAGTTTGTTCTTGCTGAGGTAAATACTAGCACCAAGACACGGAGGTTTAGTAAGCTTTATTTATATTAACATTTCTTATGCTATAGCATGTGAAATGTTAATACAAATTTGAACCGTGAAATATGCGCTTTCTGCCCCTCAAATGGTTACAATAACTTAAAAGACGTTTACATTTCGTCCGGGGCTTTGATTCCTAGAAGGTCAAGTCCGCTATAAAGCGTTTGAGCAACTTTCGCTACGAGCGCAAGCCGAAATGATTTTTTCTCCTTATCTTTCTCCTGTAAAACAGGGTGGGAGTGATAAAATTCGTTTGTGATACTGGCAAGCGCGTATAGATAATTGGCAATCGTGTTTGGCGTATAATCTTTCAGCGCATCTTCTATCGCTTCCGGAAACCGCATAACCGTTGAAAGGATATTATGCTCAAGCGGTTCAAGCGGAATCGAATTTAATCCGTCGGGTTTATAATCGGCTTTCTTTAAAATGCTTTTAAGGCGCGCGTGGGTGTATTGAAGATACGGTCCGGTATTCCCTTCAAAAGACAACGCATCCTCCCAGCGAAAAACAATATCTGATTTTCGATGGTGTGAAAGGTCGAAATATTTTATCGCGCCAAGTCCGACCATTTTTGCAACCCTATCTTTGTCTTTAAGTTCGGGGTTTTTGGTTTCAATCACCTTTTTGGCTCGAGCTATCGCTTCCTCAACTAACTCTTTCAGTGAGATGGAGGAGTTTACAGTACGCGTACTTATTATCCCCTCCGGCAACTTCATAATTCCGAATTCAACCAGTTTACTTTCAGCTACCCCGCTTATACCCGCCAGCTCCCCCACCCTAAATAGCTGACTAAAATGGTGTTCTTGCCTAACATCAACTACATAAACATTCTTAAAGAAATTAAATTCTTTTTGCCTATATTTAATTGTAGCTAAATCCCTTGATAAGTAGGTTGTTGCGCCATCCGATTTAATCAGCACGGCCTCGTCAAGTCTCTCTTTACTTAAATCAACAGCAATCATTTTACCGTCTCTCTTTAATCTTTCTTCGGGTATATTTTCTTCCACAAACTTTACAACAGTGGGCACGTCTTTCATAAATTCGCTTTCGCCCAGGTAGAAATCAAATGGTCGTAAATCCAATATATCAATTCCCTGCTCCAAAAAACTTTTTTTTGAAGCTTCAGACATTTCCTTCCAGATCCTAAGATTTTCCCTATCGCCTGCTTCGAGTTTGGCAAATTCAATCTTCCCTGGATTTTCATCATAACCGACGGCGGTCTTGTTAGCTTCTATATAAAGAAGAACTAATTTGTGAAACGCGGACATTGGATCAGTTTTTAACATTGAGAGTATTCTTTCCTGGTCAGCTTTTGGAAGCTGTTTAAAGCCCCAAAGTAAAAGTCCAAACTGCGTTCCCCAATCTCCCTGATGGGTATCGGTTATAACCTTAAAACCGCATTTCTCAAACATCCGAGCAATAGAATCCCCTATAAACGCCGATCTCAAATGCCCGACATGCGGGGGTTTTCCAATATTTAGCTGAAAATACTCGACCACCACTGTTTTTCCTTTGCCAACCTCGCTCCTTCCCCAGTTTTCATCTACTTTTGACATCTGCGAAACCAAAAAATCATCACGCATTCGCAAATTTATAAATCCCGGCGGCGCCACCTCTATCCGGCAACCAGTTACTAGTAACTGGTTACTAAGTTCTTCGGCAATTTCCATCGGCGGCTTTTTCAAAACTTTTGCCAAAACCAAGGCCGCATTCGTCGCGTAATCCCCATGTTCCGGATTCTCCGGAACCAAAACCGAAAAATCGGGAACCTTACCCCCCTCCAATTTGTTTCGTATAACCGTCGTTATGTTTTTTTTAATCTCGGCCCTTAACATTGCTTTTAATCTAGCAGAATCGGGGTAAAATATAAAGTTCATAGAATGGGTCTACTTCATTTACAACGCTATAGCGTTGTAAATGAAGTAGACGAAGTTAATTC
>CAYPFS010000072.1:0-2813 GCA_964410175.1 uncultured Candidatus Saccharibacteria bacterium | reverse complement strand
AGAACCCATCTCAAAAATCCATTCCGGCTCTACGAAGCGCGATTTTCGGCTGCGGCGCTTCGTCTCGGCCTCAAAATATCTCGGATATTCTTCGGCCTCCGACTCGCGTCTCGCCGGGAAAATCGCGCTTCTCGGCCCGAAAGCGATTTTTGAGATGGGTTCTAATAAATATTTATTAATCCCTTTTCAAGGGCTTTTTTAAAGCTGCTTCTAATATAAATCAAGGCGAGGGCGAGGTAAGCCAGATTCAGCGTCAAACTGATCCAGAATTTTGCCGGATCGAAGTGGCCGCTATTTATAACTTCCCGCAAGCCCTCAAATACGTAGCTTGTCGGAACCAGTAAAGAAACTTTCTCGGCCCAATCGGGCAGGGTGCTAAGCGGGTAGTAAATGGCAGAAAACGGCACAAGAGCATTGGGGAGGGTCCAGGCCAAAAACTGAATCGTGGTACCGTATCTTAAAATCAGTCCGGAAACAAAGAAGCCCATAAACCAGCCGGTGAGCATCAAGAGAAGACAAAAAGGCAACAAATAAAAACCGTAACTGAAAACCCCGACTTGATAAAGAAACATGGACACCAATCCGGCAAATATGAAACCCAATAACCCTTTAATAACGCCGTTCAAAACCACCGCCGCAATCCATTCCCAAAACTTCAACGGCGAGACAAAAATATTCACCAGGTTGTGGCTCCAAAATTCTTCGAGAAGGTTAACCGAAATTTCACCCTGTACCCTGAAGATTAAATAGTAAAAAACGATGCCGGATACTATGACTTGAATTACAAAAAACTCCCCCGCCAACTTCGCAAGATAGAGCCCCGTTAAACCCCAAACTAATAAATCGATAGTCGGCCAATAAAAGGTGTCCGACAGACGATCCGGGTTTCTGCGAAGCAAATAGCCGTAACGCAGTATTAACGCATAAACTCTTGGTAGGCGGATCATATCTTTTCCTTAACGGGTTTCCGAACATGCTCTAGAAAGAAATCCTCCAGAGTCGGGCGCTCGATACTGATTTCGTCGTAATGTATCCCCAGCGCGGTAATGGAGCGCAGAAATTCAGGAAGTTCCTGTTCATCTATATCAATCTTCGTACGACGGCCGTCGAATTCGTAAATCAAGTTTTTCTCGAAACAGTAGTCCTGCAGGGGTTTTTGATATTCGGCGCGGACGAGCAATCCCAAATGGGCAATTTTGATGGTAGCGGCCAGATTCTCGGGCGTATCATCCGCAATTATTTTACCGTGGTGAATAAACACCACCCGATCGCAAAGCTCTTCCACCTCAACCATGTTATGGGAAGTTATAATAATGGACATCTGAAACTGGCTGCGCTCATTTTTTAAAAATTCTCTTATATATGAGGCAACTTCCGGATCCAGGGAAGCGGTGGGCTCGTCCAACAAAAGCACCTTGGGGAAGTTAAGCAGGGCTTTGGCTATATTTAACCTGGTGGTCTGTCCGGCCGAGAGATGCCTGACTTCTTTTTTGAGTAGCTCTTCAAGCTGGAAGATTTTGACGATTTCCGCAACGCGCGCTCTTCGATCAGGAATATCGTAAAGATAGGAGACGAATTTCAAATTTTCCTGCACCGTAAGCAGCCACGGCAGTTTGGTATAGGCCGAGGAAAAATTTACCTGCTCCAAAATCTCCGAACGGTGCTCGTTAAAATCCTTGCCGAAGTAAGTAATGCTGCCGCCGGTCGCGGTGGTGAGGCCCAAGAGCATCTGCAGGGTTGTGGTTTTACCGGCCCCATTGGGTCCCAACAAACCCAAAATCTCCCCTTCCTGCAGTTCAAAGGAAATGTTGTCCACCGCCGTGAAGCGACCGAATCTTTTGGTCAGATTTTTAACTTCCAAGGTTGGCATATATCGAAATCCTCGTCCTATTTTTCGGATTCATACTGCGGTAGACAATTTCTTTGCGCTCGGGCGGCCATAAACACTATTCGTTTATTCGCGCGAATAAGAGAATAGTACAGTGAGTAAACTGTAAACCTACCAATCTACCCCCTCGTGCTGTTACTCGATTTTATCAAAAGTGAAAAATTTAAGCTGAACTGCTGGGATATAATTCAACTACGATCCGCGGTAGGTACAAAATTCGCACATTTTATGGGCCGGTGGCATCTTTCCGCTTACAATTTCGTGGACTTTGGCCAGAACCGAAAGACCGCGGGAGGGAGAAACGTCCATTTTTACAAGCTCATTTTTGAAATTGGCTGTACCAAGGCTATAAGATTCCGGCCAGAAAAACAGCAAATATCCATGGCCTGCCGGCTCCATGCCGTTTTTCTGGAATAAAAGCGCGTAGAGATCAAGCTGGTGGCGGTAATGCTCGTGAGTATCCTCTTTGGTGGGGTAACCGCGGGTTTTAAAATCAAAAGGAATAAATCTTCCGTCCGGTGCGACTAAAAGCTCGTCAATCGCTCCGTTCAAAACCATATCGTATTCCGGCAACTGCGCGCTAATACCGCCCCTTCCAAAATTAAAATCGCGCCAAGCCGATAACTGCTTGACATCCTCAAAAAGGCGGCCCTCGACTCGTCCTTCAATTTCCGGAGGCAACTCGCCATTCATTCGATATTCGTCGAAATACTTCTTAAAAACGTTGTCCATTCCGTCCGGCAAACTCGGAAAAGCGCCCCTCGGCCGCCTTTTATCTTCATTAACGTGGAGCCAAAGACAACGGGGACACTCTAGGAGATAACTTATGCCCGATGGGGAGACTTTAATCATGCCTTTGTGATCTAAATTTATGAGCGAGACTCAATGTCGAGCGAAATAAATTTAGCTACAACATTGAGCACCC
>CAYPFS010000071.1:0-2865 GCA_964410175.1 uncultured Candidatus Saccharibacteria bacterium | reverse complement strand
ACAGGAGGCTTGTAGCAGTCATAACCCACAACACCGATATTGGAGAAACGTGGGAATGGGATGCGCTCGATAAAGACCGGGAGTTTTTCTATAAATATTCTCCCTTTGGCTACAAACTTGGCGTCAATATTTTCCTCTACGCATTGACGCACTAGTCTAAATCGTCCCGATGGTCATCGGGACGATTTTATTTCTTTTCCCGCAAATGCAATGCTATAGCATTGCATTTGCGGGATTAAATGATTGCTTGAAATACTTCCGGCGTGATATATTACAAAGAGTCAATATATGTTTGATTTTCTTCAACAACTAAACCTTGTTGCCGAATGCCGGGCGCTTCGCTGGAAACTTAGACAGTGCCCGCCTTTTCTTTTTCTTCTCATGGGTCTTACTATCGTATGCTCCATGATAGCGACCTATTCCTTGGCAAATCGCTTTACCAACGAGCCGGAAATAGCAGCCCTTATTGTCATATTCGTCACCGTAGTACTTTTGGTGTTAGGAAACTCCGTAATCACCGGATTTAATCGGGTGGCCACGGCCAATCGCATGAAGACGGAATTTATTACCATCGTCTCCCATCAACTCCGCTCTCCGCTTTCTATTTTCAAATGGACCCTGGACGCCTGGGAGCGCGAACCCAATTCCGAGAGGCACGTCCTTACCTTACGCGATACCACCGAAAGAATGATCAGTCTCGTCAATTCGCTCCTTGAGGTATCGAGAATTGAAAGCCAAACCTTCGTTCTTAAAAAAGAACGGCTTAATTTAACCGAGTTCACCGAGCGCATTTTGAAAAATTTTGCAAGATATGCCGAATCCTATAACGTTGACTTGGAGCTCAATCCCCGCCCCGGGATTCCGGAGCTCTGGGGCGATCCGGAACGGCTTGAAATGGTCATACAAAATCTGGTGGATAACGCGATCCGCTACACGGTAGGCGGAGGAAAGGTGACGGTGGAGATTGTCCCTCAAGATTCCAAATTTATTCGCTGGAGCATACAAGACCAGGGAGTAGGAATTCCGGCGGTCGACCAAAAATCCATATTTCAGAAATTCTTCCGCTCTGATAAAATACAAACTACCCAGACCCGCGGCACGGGCATTGGGCTTTATATCGCTAAAAACATAATCGAAGCCTTGGGCGGCAAAATAGACTTTGAATCCCAAGAGGGAAAAGGGTCTACCTTTTGGTTCACTTTGCCAATAAAATAAATAGAGGTGCGTCACCCCGCCCCAATTTTACGAGTTTATACCCTGTTAAAATACAAAACACAGATATGCACAAAACCCAAATAAAACGCAGAACACAGGGCACAAAGCACAAACGTGTTTGTGTTCTGTGTTTTTGGTAATCTCGGTCTTTATTTGTGTTCTGGATATTTGTGCTTTGTGCGTTTTATATCATTATGGCAAAAAAAATTCTATTTATCGAAGACGAATCCGCGCTCCAGCGCGCGGCAACAGAGGTTCTCGAGAAAGAGGGCTTTACCATGTTATCGGCGCTCGACGGAGAACTCGGCCTTGAGCTTGCGTCGAGCAAAAATCCGGATCTAATATTGCTCGATCTCATCCTTCCCAAAAAAGACGGCTTTGAAGTCCTGAAGGAACTCAAGGCAAATCCCTCCACAAATTCGATTCCCATTATCATTCTCACCAACCTTGGCGGAGATAAAGATGTTGAACGGGCGCTCGAACTCGGCGCCACTACCTATTTGGTAAAAACGAATTACAGACTGGAAGAAGTGGTACAAAAGATAAAACAGGCTCTTCAAAAATGAGAGTTGAAGAATCGCAACTAAAAGCCTTTCTTCTGGATTCCGGCTTAATCAAACCGGAGGTTTTAAAAAAAGCCGAAAAAGAAGCGGTAAAATCGCAAAAGCCTCTACGCGATGTTTTACTTAATCTCGGGTACTTAAAAGAGGAGGAGTTAAAACGCCTGGAGGCTTATATTTTCGGCATACCCTTTGTGGATCTTACCGAGGAGGTAATCCCGCTCGAGATTCTTCAAATTATCCCCGAGCCCATTGCGCGAAAACACAACATCGTGGCTTTCAAGAAAAGCGGGAAAGACCTTGAGGTGGCCATGCTTGACCCGAGCGACATTCAAACCGTAGAATTTATCCGGAAAAAAGAACCAAGCCTCCGGATTCTTCCCAGAATCACCACTCCCGATTCGATAACATCCGTCCTGAAACAGTATCAAAAAACTCTAGAGGCGGAGTTTGGAGAAATTTTTAAAAAAGAAGCCCAAGCCCTGAAAGTCAAAAAAGAGGATGAAGAAGTTCTCGAAGGAGAAGCGGAAGAGCTCAAGAAACTTGCCGAAGATCTTCCCATAATAAAGATTGTGGATACTCTCATCCGCCATGCTATTTTGCAAAGTGCTTCCGACATCCACGTGGAACCGATGGAAAAAGAGGTGATCGTGCGCTACCGAATTGATGGAATATTGCACGACGCCATGACTCTTCCCAAGCACCTGGCCCAGGGGCTCGTCGCCCGCGTAAAAGTTATGTCTAACCTAAAACTGGATGAACACCGCCTTCCGCAGGACGGCAGATTTAAAATAGAAACAACCGAGTACCGAATCTCCTTCCGAGTGTCGATCCTTCCGGTATTTGACGGGGAAAAAATAGTTATGCGGCTCCTCCCCGAAACCGTTAAGGGCTATACGCTCGAAGAACTCGGTTTCTGGGGAATTAATCTTGAACGGGTCGAGCGAGCCATAAAAAGGCCAACCGGAATAATTTTAGCCACCGGCCCTACCGGATCAGGAAAAACTACTACGCTTTACACCATTCTTGAAATGCTAAATTCCCCCGGGGTTAACATCTCGACCATCGAGGATCCGATTGAATACCGCAT
>CAYPFS010000070.1:0-2892 GCA_964410175.1 uncultured Candidatus Saccharibacteria bacterium | reverse complement strand
GCCTAAAGCCTAAAGCCTAAAGCCTAAAGCCTAAAGCCTAAAGCCTAAAGCCTAGAGATATGGCTAAACAAATTCTATACAACGAAAAAGCCCGCCAATCCATTAAAAGGGGTCTTGATCAACTGGCCTCGGCGGTAAAAATAACCTTGGGCCCCAAAGGCCGTAACGTAATACTTGGCAAATCTTTCGGCTCTCCCCAGGTGACTAACGACGGCGTGACCATCGCTAAAGAAATTGAGCTCGAAGACAAGTTCGAAAACATGGGAGCGGAGCTCGCAAAAGAAGTTGCGTCTAAGACCAATGACGCAGTGGGGGACGGGACAACCACTTCGGTGGTTCTCGCGCAGGCTGTTATCAGCGAAGGACTTAAATACGCGACTTCAGGGGTAAATACGGTGGTTTTGCGTCAAGCCCTGGAGGATGCTGTTTCGAGAGTAAGTCAGGAACTTCAAAAAACGGCCCGTCCCGTAAAAACTAAAGAAGAAATAGAGCAGGTTGCGACTATCTCCGCCGAATCCGAAAGGCTCGGTAAAATAATCGCAGATGTGATTGAGAAAGTCGGCAAGGATGGAGCGGTAACCGTAGAGGAATACCAGGGAATCGGAATCGAAAAAGAAGTTGTGGAGGGACTGCAGTTTGACCGCGGATACGTTTCTCCTTATATGATTACCAACGCTGAGCGGATGGAGGCGGTGATGGACGATCCGTATATTTTAATCACCGATAAAAAAATCTCTTCAATCCACGACGTTCTTTCACTTCTTGAAAAATTAGCCAAGATGGGTAAAAAAGAATTGGTGATTATTGCAGAAGAAGTGGAGGGAGACGCTCTCGCAACGCTCGTGGTAAACCGTCTCCGCGGCGCGTTTAACGCGCTCGCGGTAAAAGCCCCGGGATTCGGCGATCGAAGAAAAGAAATACTGGAAGACATCGCGGTGGTTACCGGAGGCAAAGTAATTTCCGAAGAAGCTGGGTTGAAATTGGAAAGCGCGGAACTCTCTATGCTTGGCCGCGCAAGACGCGTAGTGGCGGATAAAGATAATACTACTTTGGTCGGCGGCCGCGGCAAGAAAGAGGAAATTGAAAAACGTTTAAAACAGATTCGCGCCCAGATCGAGCGTACGACTTCGGACTACGACCGCGAGAAACTGCAAGAGCGAGCGGCCAAGCTCTCGGGAGGGGTAGCGGTAATTAAAGTCGGCGCGGCAACTGAGACCGAGATGAAGTACGTGAAGTTGAAAATTGAAGATGCGGTGGCTGCCACTAAAGCCGCGCTCGCAGAAGGGATTGTGGCAGGGGGAGGAATTGCTTATTTTAAGCAGGCGGTTCTGCTGGAAGAGACGTTAAGAAACGATAAACAAAGGTTAAGCGATGAGGAGCGGGCGGCTAAGTCCATTTTAGCTCGGGCCCTCGAGGAGCCAATTGCGCAGATCGCGGCCAATGCCGGAAAAAGAGTCGGCGAGATCACGTCCAAAATTAAAGAAAAGATGGCACTAGACCCCAAATCCAATGCAGGGTACGACGCCCTTGGCGACAGGGTAGTTGCCGATATGCTAAAAGAAGGAATTATTGATCCGGTTAAGGTTACGCGTTCAGCCCTTGAGAATGCCGTGTCAGTAGCGGCGATCTTCCTCACAACTGAAGTCGCGGTGGCCGAATTGCCGAAGAAAGAAGAGAAAGCGTCTGCAATGCCGCATGAGGAGTACTAATATATACGTATACGCGTAAGCCATACCAAGGTTTATTAAGGTTTTATAAAGTTTTAAGTTAAAAATCGGCGCCTAAACTTGGACGCCGATTTGGTTATTTCCATTCTTCATATCAAACGCCAGAGTATTTATAACTGAACCAGGCCTGGCCTGGTTCAGTTGGCCTAGTTTAGTTAGTGACGTCGAGACTAGTGCAGTTTAGTTATCCACAGCCCCGTATATGGTGTATACGCCCCAATGATTTATAATGAATATACGCTGTGGATAACCAATTTCTTAAATTAAGCGAAGCGGAAAAGTTATATGGTGTAGATCAAAACTATCTCCGGCTTTTGATTAATAAGAAAATCTTGCGAGGGGAAAAACATGAGGGAGTCTGGTTTACCACGAAAGACTGGATGGAAGAGTATCTTGTAAATCGTTCAAGAAACGGCAATGGCCACCTTGGTCTTCAGAAGAACGACTCGGGTTTATTCAAATACATACTTGCCTCTGCCTTGGTTGCTTTTGTGGTGACAGTTTTTGTTCCCGAAAGATTATTAGACACGACACGCTCAGCCGTGTACAGCGCAGCCCACACCGTATCTGCTTACCCTAGTAAACTCACGAACGCTGCGAAATCTAACCTCACCTTTATGAAGTCTGACTTATCTTCCGCCATCCTATCCCTGGATAATATCCTTCGACAGGCCCAGGACCAGTTTTTCAAGACAACTTCTCAAGTCGCGGAAAGAGTAAAGAATGGGACGGAAGAGATAAAAGAAAGAATAGCATATTTTGTCTCAAACACCCGAAGATTTGTCCTGAATCTGTCGAGAGGAATTAGAGAGAGGCCCGTCAAAGTATCCAAGAAAATATCAAATCAAGATACCGGAATCGCAACCGAATCCATCGAGACCACCTTCGAACCCAAACCCGATCAGGTTCAACCTAAAGACATCGCAAGTTCATATATTGAATCCCAAACCGAAGTAATCGAACGCCGCGAGATAGTAGTCCCCGTCCCTAGGCCCGAAGGGCCGGGATCCCGGCCAACCGAAGTCGGCCTAGGGATCGACCTCTCTTCCCTCCAATCCTCTATTATTTCCCAAACCTCCTTTTTGAATCAAAAACTCCGAGAAGAATTTACCTTAACCCTCAACGATCTTAAATCAACCCTGAATAACGTAGCGGGAAGAGCAGA
>CAYPFS010000069.1:0-2986 GCA_964410175.1 uncultured Candidatus Saccharibacteria bacterium | reverse complement strand
TGGCTGAAGGATAAAATCGTGGAAGCCAAAGAGTTTGTGGGGGAGAAGGTTAACGCAAAACAATTATGCGCAGAAGACATCTGTGTGACTCGGGATCAACTGAAAGAGCTTTTGGAAAGGAATGGATTATTGGGTGAGGACTAAATGGCGAAGCATAAAATCAAGTCCGAAAAGCGAGCCGTAAAAAAGAGACGAAGAAAGTATCCGGTCAGTGGCCGAAGTGTTTTTATTCTGCAGCGTGTACGCTATAGTCCTAAAAAGACCCCGCACTAATTTTGCAGGATAAAACATCGGCGAACCGCTTCAGAGGAAGGTATCACCTTCTTTACATCATCACTTTTCACGATCGTGAAAAGTGATGATGTAAAATTTCAAAGTCCCTCCTCCCGTAGTTCCCGAATCATTTCCTTTACCTTCTTTCCCGCGCGTTTTGGTATCTCAACTTTGATTTCAACCAAAAGATCTCCCCTGCCGTAACCGGATGAGGCGTAAGCGCCCTTGCCGCGAATCCGTAAAATATCTCCGGGCTGGGTGCCCTCGGGGATTTTTAATTTTAACGCGCCATCCAAGGTTTCAATTTCAGACGTGTCGCCAAGAATCGCCTGCGAGAGCTTAACCGGCAACTGCATTATAATATCGTCTCCCTGACGACGAAAAATTTTATGGGGAAGCACCCGAATATTGATATAAAGATCCCCGGGCATGCCGCCCGCAAGGGAAGCCTCGCCCTTTCCGGTGATTTTTAAAACCTCGCCGTCGCGAAGTCCCTTGGGAATAAAAACTTCGAGCCGCTCCGAGGCAAGATATGCTCCCCTGCCGCGGCACTGGGTACATAAAACCTCGGGCCGCTTGCCTCGTCCGCCGCACTCCTGGCAGGTCGAAACTTGGGTAAAAGACCCTAAAAAAGTCCGCTGAGTTTTTTGCACGTTTCCCCTTCCCTGGCACGCAGGACAGGTTTTTTCTCCTGCCCCCGGTTCGCCCCGCGAACCATTGCAACGGATACAACGCGTAAGCTTAGAAAAATCTAACTCGCGTTTTCCGCCAAGAATTGATTCCTCAAACGGAATTTCAAGATCCACCCTAAGGTCGCGGCCCTTGCGTTCCCGGGTTTTGGCTTGAGATCTTCCTCCAAATCCTCCCAAAAAATCTTCAAAAGCGTCGGAAAAATCAAAATCGGCAAAACCGCCGGTCGCGGATCCGCCAAAATCAAAACCAAATCCGCCCGGCCACTCAAAACCGCCTTGATAGGGACCCCCGCCCTCAAATACCCTGCCGAATTGATCGTATTGAGCGCGCTTTTTGTCGTCCGAAAGCACCTGATAAGCCTCGTTTATCTCCTTAAAACGCGCCGCATCTCCGCCTTTATCAGGATGGTGCTTATGGGCAAGTTCGCGGTATTTCTTTTTTATTTCCTCTTTGGTGGCGTTTCGCGCGACACCAAGGGTTTTATAGTAATCCGCCATATTTGTCGAAATTTTGGAGCATACCTATAAAGTAAGCCTTTCCACTTCAATCTGCACCCTCCCACTCCTCAATATTTTAGTAAGGACCGTAAACTTAATCAACAAGCGCCGGTTTTGGCAGAAAAGAAGCGATGACTTTCTCTTCGTCAAGACTCGAATCTTTAAGATTGATCGTCTTTCTTCTCTTCGTACTCCGCCTCTTTCACGCTATCGCCGCTTTCGGTTTTCGGCTCTCCGCTTTCAGCTCCCTTTTTATATAGTACTTCGCCTACCTTTTGCATGGAAGTTGATAACTCTTGCGAGGCCCGTTTAATAGCCTCGACATCATTTCCATCTTTGGCGGATTTTAAAGCGGAGACTTTTGCTTCAATTTCAGATTTGGTGTCTTGCGGGACTTTCTCCCCGGCTTCGTGCAGGGCTTTTTCCGCCGTATAAACCAAGGTGTCTGCGGTATTACGCATGTCAACCAGTTCCCTCTTTTTTCTGTCTTCTTCGGCGTGAAGCTCTGCGTCTTTTTTCATTCTCTCAATTTCATCTCGCGAAAGAGAGGTTGAGGCTTCAATCCGCACCGACTGTTCTTTACCGGTGGCCTTGTCTTTGGCTTTTACCGCAAGAACGCCATTGGCATCAATATCAAAGGTCACCTCAACTTGCGGAACGCCGCGGGGAGAAGGAGGAATGCCGTCTAAAATAAAGCGCGCGAGAGTCTTATTGTCAGAGGCCATCTCGCGCTCTCCCTGCAGGACGTGAACCTCAACCGAAGTTTGGTTGTCGGCCGCGGTTGAAAAAACCTGGGTTTTGGCGGTCGGCACGGTGGTGTTTTTCTCGACAAGTTTCGTCATTACCCCGCCCAAGGTCTCGATCCCCAAAGAAAGCGGCGTAACATCCAGAAGCAGTACGTCTTTTACTTCGCCCTGCAGAATTCCCGCCTGCACCGCGGCTCCCATGGCCACCACCTCATCGGGATTAATAGACTTATTCGGCTCTCTACCGAAAAGTTTTTTTACGGCTTCTATTATGGCCGGCATTCGGGTTTGTCCGCCAACCAAAACCACTTCGTCAATATCTTCCAGTTTAAATCCGGCATCGGCCACAACTTGCCTCGTAATCTGGATCGAGCGTTCAATCATATCGCCCACGAGTGCTTCAAGTTTAGCGCGCGTGAACTTCATCACCATGTGTTTGGGTCCCGACTCGTTCGAAGTAATAAACGGTAGATTAATTTCGGTCTCGGAGGTGGTGGAGAGTTCATGTTTGGCTTTTTCCGCCGCCTCCTTCAAGCGCTGTAGGGCGAGAGTGTCTTTAGACAAATCGATTCCCTCTTCTTTTTTAAACTCTCCCACTATCCATTTAATAATTCTCTGGTCAAAGTCGTCCCCGCCAAGATGGGTGTCCCCGCCCACAGCCTTTACCTCTATGGTATCGGCGGCGACCTCAAGCACCGAAAGATCAAAAGTTCCGCCGCCGAAATCATAAACCACAATTTGCTCGTCTTTCTTTTTATTAAATCCGTAGGCAAGGGC
>CAYPFS010000068.1:0-3225 GCA_964410175.1 uncultured Candidatus Saccharibacteria bacterium | reverse complement strand
CATCATTCGGGATTTTGTTCAGAAAAGGCCCAAGCGGCGTTCAGTAATTGCGACCGTTAAATGCCATCTTTAAATCACGAAGAAAAATACTATCTCAACGTAGGAAGCGCGCAGGATCTCCCGAAAACGAATGAAAGATCGGTTTTTCGCGCATTTGAGATTCTTCCCGGAGTACTGGCCTGGGGCACTATTCTTGGAATGGTACTGGCTTCCTGGCAAATCCCTGTTACCACCAGCTTCTTTATTATTGCCTTTGACCTTTACTGGCTGCTCAAGGCGCTGTTTTTTTCTATTCATATAAGGGCGTCTTACCGCCTTATGCGTGAAAATTTAAAAGTTGATTGGATGAAGCGCCTTAAACAGTTGCCAGTTGCTAATTACCAGTTGTCAATTTCATCTTGGGAAGACATTCATCATCTCGTAATCCTTCCTTTCTTCCGTGAGCCGTATGAGGTGCTCCGGGATTCGGTGGAGGCAATCAAAAATTCCAGCTGGCCCAAGAATAGGCTGATTGTGGCGCTAGCGGTTGAAGAACGAGGCGGGGAAGAGGATTTAAAGACTGCTGAACGGATACGGAACGAGTGCGGCCAGGATTTTTTCAAGTTTCTGGTCACGATTCATCCCGTTAGAAGTAGCCGCGCCACGGTCCCCTGGACCCGCGCCCTTGGCGCGGGCGCGACTTCTAACGGGATTCATCCGGCTAATCTAGAGGGCGAAATTCCGGGGAAAGGCTCTAACGAAACTTGGGCCGCCAAAGAGGCCAAAAAACTGATAGACGGACTGAATATCCCTTACGAGAACATTATAGTCTCCTCTCTTGACGCAGACACCCAAATTTATCCAGATTATTTAACTGCAGTGACTTATAAGTACCTTACCGAGACAGATCCGCTTCACACCTCCTACCAGCCCATCCCGATTTACCACAATAACGTTTGGGACGCGCCGGCCTTTTCTCGTGTGGTGGCGACTTCGGATACTTTTTGGCAAATGGTTCAACAATCCCGACCCGAACGCTTGACCACTTTTTCTTCGCATTCCATGCCGTTTAAATCTCTGGTGGAGATGGGGTTTTGGCAGACCAACGTGGTATCCGAAGACTCGCGAATTTTCTGGAAAGCGCTTTTATTTTACGACGGCAATTGGCGGGTTTCGCCGCTTTGTTATCCGGTTTCTATGGACGTTAACATCGGGTCGAATTTTCGGGGAACATTATTTAATGTCTACCGCCAGCACCGAAGATGGGGCTGGGGGGTGGAAAATGTGCCATACATCCTTTTTGGATTTTGGAAAAATCAACGGATGCCTTTTCGGAAAAAATTGTTCTACGGATTTAATCAGTTAGAAGGGTTCTGGTCTCTATCCACAAATCCTCTTTTGATTTTTGTATTGGGATGGCTGCCCCCAATCATAGGCGGGGCGCAATTTTCCACCACGGTGCTGGCTTATAATCTGCCAAAAATTACCAGAGTTTTAATGACCTTGGCCATGATAGGAATAGCGACCTCCTCGATTATAGCGCTCGAGCTTCTCCCCACCCGTCCTGCCGGGAAACCCAAGCGCTGGAAACTGTGGCTCGCGCTCGAATGGCTTCTCGTGCCTATTACCGGAACGCTTTTTGTCACCCTACCCGGCCTTGAAGCGCAAACGCGTTTAATGCTCGGTAAATACTTGGGTTTTTGGAAAACGCCCAAGTCAAGAAAGATTGAAATTGAAACCGGGCCGTAATCCTGCTATATTACTGAAGATGCCGATGTAGCTCAGTGGTAGAGCAACTGTTTCGTAAACAGTAGGTCGTCGGTTCGAATCCGACCATCGGCTTCTCGGTATTTCTAACCGGGTAAGCAAGTCGCGAGTTCGATCCTCGTCTCGGCTGTCTATTCAATTCTTGCCGGTCAGTTTCAGCAAAGCAAAGAGCTTTCGCTCTCGGAGTTGGTATCCAAAATCAATGCCGGCGAAGTGGCAGAGCTTACCGTGGTTGACTCGACCGTACAGGTTAAACTCAAAAACGGGGAGGAGCTAGAAACCCAAAAAGAACTCGAGGCCGGCCTAACCGAAACTCTCAAAAATTACGGGGTAGAGACGGAGAAAATGCAGGAAGTTAAGGTTTCGGTAAAAACGCGAGGCGCTATTAACTTTTTGCTGGGATTTGTTCTGCCGATTCTCGGGCCCGTAGTTCTTATTCTATTCTTCCTGTGGTTTATGTCGCGCCAAGTCCAACGCGGCGCCATGCAGGCTTTTACCTTCGGTCAATCCCGCGCGCGCCTGATTTCTCCGGAGAACAAAAAAGAACGAATAACTTTTAAAGATGTCGCTGGAGTCAAAGAAGCCAAGGAAGAGCTCAAAGAAATGGTTGATTTTCTGAAAAATCCGAAAAAGTTTCTTGAAATTGGCGCAAAAATTCCTAAGGGCGTGCTTTTGATGGGCCCGCCCGGGTCAGGAAAAACGCTTTTAGCCAAGGCCGTTGCCGGAGAGGCGAGTGTTCCCTTTTTCCATATCTCGGCATCGGAATTTATTGAAATGTTTGTAGGGGTGGGAGCTTCTAGAGTACGGGATACTTTTCGTCTCGCCAAAAAAGCGGCTCCATCAATTATTTTTGTGGATGAGCTCGACGCCGTAGGAAGAATCCGGGGAGCGGGCATTGGCGGGGGACACGACGAAAGGGAACAAACGCTCAATCAACTGCTCGTAGAAATGGATGGGATGGAAACGGATGACAAGGTTCTGGTTTTTTCCGCAACCAACCGTCCCGACGTCTTAGATCCTGCGCTATTGCGCCCCGGCAGATTTGATCGCAGAGTAGTGCTTGATCTTCCGGACCTAAACGACCGTGAAGAAATTCTGAAAATTCATACGCGCAATAAACCCCTTACCGAAAATGTCGAGCTTCGCCAAATTGCCGAGCGAACTGCGGGTTTCTCGGGCGCGGATCTCGCCAACCTCGTAAACGAGGCGGCGATTTTAGCCGCACGCGAGAATAGGAAAAAAGTAGGCCAGATGGATTTGATAAATTCCATCGAAAAAGTAATGCTTGGCCCTGAAAGAAAATCCCGACTTCTCAACGTCAATGAGAAAAAAATCTCCGCCTACCATGAAGCGGGACATGCCCTGGTTACGGCTTCGCTAAAACACGCCGACCCGGTGCATAAAGTTTCGATTGTCGCAAGAGGCAGGGCCGCCGGCTATACTTTGAAACTCCCCATCGAGGAAAGGCATCTTCTTTCG
>CAYPFS010000067.1:0-3245 GCA_964410175.1 uncultured Candidatus Saccharibacteria bacterium | reverse complement strand
GGGCTTCAAAAAGTTGAAATACCAGGAAGAGGCTGTGCTCAACGCGCGCAAGGTTTTGGATGAATACGGCGGCGCGTTTCTGTCCGATGTGGTCGGCCTGGGCAAAACCTACATGTCCGCGCTGCTTGCCCGTCATCTCAACGAGCCTTGTCTTGTTATCGCGCCACCGCATCTGCTCGACGAACACAACCCCGGCGCGTGGCCAAACGTTTTTCGGGAGTTTGGCATTCGCGGCTATTTGGCCGAATCGATTGGAAAACTGGAATCGTTGCGTCAACGCGACCTCTCGAAATTCACCACCGTCTTTGTTGATGAGTCACACCGTTTCCGCACGGAGGACACGGAGAGCTATGAGATGCTGGCGCAAATTTGCCGCGGCAAGCGCGTGGTTCTTGTTTCTGCGACGCCACTTAACAACACGCCGCAGGACATCTTGAGCCAGATTAAGTTGTTCCAACCCGGCAAGAACAGCACTATCCCAAACGTTCGGAACCTCGAAGCGTTCTTCCGAAAAATGCAGCAAAAACTCAAAAGCCTGGATCGGCAGCGGGATCGCCAGGAATACTTCAAAACGGTACGTGAAAACGCACTGCGGACCCGTGAAAGGATTCTTAAGTTCCTGATGATCCGCCGCACGCGCGCCGAGATTGAGAAATACTACGGTGAGGATTTGAAACGGCAAGGTTTTAAGTTTCCAGAAGTCGCCAACCCCGAACCGCTCTTCTACAAGCTGAACAAAATCGAGAACGACGTCTTTAACGAGACGATCCGTTCGTTGACACACGACTTCAAGTATGCCCGCTACACACCTCTTGCCTATTATACGGGCAAGCGTGACGAACAGGAAATTCAGAGCCAGCGCAACCTCGCCAAGTTCATGAAAATCCTCACTGTAAAGCGGCTCGAAAGCAGTTTTACCGCATTTCTGTCCACGCTGGGACGATTCATTCATACCTACGAGCAAGTCATCGCCGAGTTTCACAAGGGCTTCGTCTTCATCAGCAAGAAGCACATTGGAAAGATTTTTGAGCTGCTCGAATCCGACGATCAGGAGGGTATCGAGCGGCTGCTGGAAGAAGACAAGGCCGAAAAACTTTCCGCGAAGGATTTTGGGCCTGAATACATCATTGACCTGGAAAACGATTTAAAAGCGCTGAAGGCCATCTGCAGTCACTGGAAAAAAGTCACACGCGACCCTAAGTGGGAATCCTTCCGGAGCATTCTGAAAAAAACGCCGCTGCTTACGGACGGTAAAATCATCATCTTTACCGAATCCAAGGAAACCGCCGAATATCTCTTCGGAAAAATCCGTGCGGAGGTCGAATCCAAGATCCTGCTCTTCACCGGAGAATCGCAGAAGAGCGTCCGCGAGGAAGTGACGGCCAATTTCGACGCCAAGGCGTATCAGACCAGGGACGAATACCGCATCCTGGTTGCCACCGAAGTCCTTGCCGAAGGGGTAAACCTCCACCGCTCCAACATCGTTATCAACTATGATATTCCATGGAATCCAACCCGAATGATTCAGCGCGTCGGCCGCGTCAATCGTGTGGACACGAAATTCGACACCATCCACACATACAACTTCTTTCCGACCGAGGAAGGGAACGACATTATTAAGCTTAAAGAGGCTGCCGAAGCCAAAATTGAGGCATTCATTGAGATGCTTGGCGCGGATGCCCGGCTGTTGACCGAGGGCGAAGAGATAAAATCCCACGATCTCTTCGCCAAATTGACATCAAAGAAGACGATCACCGGCGAGGATGATGAAGAGGAGAGCGAGCTTGCGTACCTGACAGAAATTCGTGAGGTTCGGGACAAGGACCCGGAGCTTTTTGCCCGAATTAAGCGTCTTCCAAAGAAGGCGCGATCAACCCGGTTACTGGCAAGATCCAGAGCAAGCGGCGAGGACGCCGCTTCTACAGTAACGCAGATGCCGGCTCTCCTGACGTATTTTCGTCAGGGGAGGCTCGACAAGTTCTTCCTCGCTCAACAAAGCGCGGGTGATCCTGTGGAACTGGATTTTATGACGACAGTCCATATGTTACAACCAACGGATAAGGGGGAAAAGCGCCAGACCATACCACACGATTTCTATGCCATGCTAGACCGGAACAAGGCGGCTTTTGCCAAAGTCACTAGCACAGAAAATGACGATGCCAATGTCCAACATAAAGGTAGCGCGAACGACGCGTATATTCTCAAGCGCCTTAAGACAAAGGAAATCCGGCACTATCACGGCTTCACGGAGGATGACGAGGCCTTCATCCAGCATGTGATTCAACTCCTGATTGATGGGGCACTTCCGAAGCCGACGACAAAGAAGGTGGCAGAGACCTTAAAGAAAGAGATAGAACCTCTTAAGGTTCTGGGCATTCTGCGACGGGATATTCCAACGCAGTTTTTTCAACCGACGCGAGCGCATGGGAGTATCCACATTCTCAGTCCACGTGAAGTGATCCTGTCTTCTTGGCTTGTCCGGTTGGCCGGTCGGAAGGAATAATACATCATTTTTGATGTGTATTTTTTATGGAATTTACGGTAGAATTGTATGTAGGCGTTGGAGGCAGGTCTCCCGTTGAAGCGTTCCTCGACGAGCTTAAAGAAACCGATCCGGACGACTTTGCGGCGGTGCTTTCTGGATTGGCCAAACTCCGGAACCGGCAGTATCACCAGCCTCCTCTGTCCAAACCGATTGGGGATGGTCTGTTCGAGTTGCGTCATGTTGGCAAATTGAACACGCGGGTTCTATATTTCTTTATGCGCGGGCGAAGAGTCGTGGCCGTCCACGGGATCAGGAACAAGGCATGGAAGATTCCCGCTAAAGACAGGAGGGTTGCCATAGAGCGGATGGGTGATTGGTTAAAGAGGCATTAAAAGGATGAAAAAGACAAACTTCGATCTCTATCTTGATGAACAGCTTAAAGATGCGCGTTTTGCCGAGCAGTTTAAGAAGGCGGGCGCGGCATGGGATGTTGCCTTGCAAATTGCATCGCTCCGTCAGCGGGCGGGCCTCTCCCAAAAAGACCTTGCCCGCAAGGTTAAAACCTCTCAACAGCAGATCAGCCGTCTGGAATCGCCATCCTACGAGGGGCATTCCTTAAGCATATTGCGTCGGGTCGCCGAGGCTCTTGGGGCAATCATCAAGGTGTCTCTTGTTCCGGGTGGAGGATCCGATCACGGGATTGTGGCGGAGCGCAGGGCGCGCTATAGTGCCGGCAAGCGATAATGAACGTCGATCTGGC
>CAYPFS010000066.1:0-3366 GCA_964410175.1 uncultured Candidatus Saccharibacteria bacterium | reverse complement strand
TACCTCTCAATTCGTGGTTCAACAGAATTCAGGCAACGTCGGCATCGGGACGACGAATCCAGTGATGCGACTGGAGGTTAAGGGAAATGTCGCCGATAGCTTGACCAGGATTTTTAATGACGGGAATGCTACAGCAAATCGGGGTCTTGAAATTCAAGTTGGAACCTTTGATGCTAGCGGAACAAACACCGCAATTAGATTCTTTGATGGCGATGGGGGCATTCAAGGTGAAGTTACCTTCTCTGCCGGCACCGTCACCTATGGCGCTTTTACCGCCAACCACGATGTAAAACTCCCCGAATCAGACAATGCCTCGGGCTATCTCTATGGGACGCTCATGTGCATCAAGAACATCTACCTTAAGGAAGGCATGGCTCGAGGCATAGAATATGAAGTAGAGAAGTGCTCGGAAACCTACGCCAAAAATGTCCTTGGCGCCTATGCCGGTAAATATGAACAGGAATCCAATCTCCACCAAGTCTATATCTTGGGTGACGGCCATATTCTTGTGAATGGGGAAAATGGGGATATTGAAGTAGGTGATTTGATAACTACTTCATCAACTCAAGGAATAGGCATGAAAGCTACAGAGTTTAGCTTGACCATAGGTGTGGCCCAGGAAAACATTACTTTTTCAAATCCTGAAGAAACCAAGCTTGTTGCCGTTCAATATGGTCTCAGATATGGGCCGATGGAGGCTATTGCTTCAACCAACGACCAGCAACTGACAACAAACGACTCCGCCATCTTTGATTTGGATATCCTTTTCAATTCAATAATCTCCAAGTTCTCCGAAATGTTCAACATCGTCTTTGAGAACGGTCTGGTGAAGGCGGCGAAAATTGTTTCCGAAAATATCACTGCGGGCCTGGGGTCGTTCGGCAAAGTTCAAACAAGCGAGCTATGTGTGGATGGCGTTTGTGTGACGAAGGAGCAGTTCAAAGCGGTGTTTGGAGATAGTAGTACGCAGCCATCCACCGCCGACGTTACGGGGGGTGGGCAAGCGGCTGGTAGTACGGAGGTGATGAGCGGTTCGGAAACCATACAGGAGCCCACACCATAATGGATAAGATTCTTTATTTTATAAAAAAAATTATCCCTCGGCGCATTTTTTTTGCGCTCGAGCCGCCGTACCATTTTATTCTCGCTTTTTTGGCCGCTCTTTTTTACGGTTTTCCTTCGCGGCGGATTAAAGTGATTGGGGTGACCGGAACAAAGGGGAAAACGACGGTAGTGGAACTTTTATATGAAATTCTTTCTGCGTCCGGCGCGAAAGTTGCCTCGGCCTCTTCGCTCCGTTTCAGAATAGGGGATAGAGCCGCCCTGAATACAAAAACTATGACTATGCCGGGTCGGTTTTTCGTGCAAAGATTTTTGCATGAAGCCGCGCGGGCCGGCTGCAAATACGCCATACTGGAGGTTACCTCTGAAGGCATCAAACAATATCGCCACCGTTTTGTAAAATTCGATACGGCCGTAATAACCAACATTGCCCCCGAACACATTGAAGCGCATGGGGGTTTTGAGAAATATCTCCGGGCAAAACTTGATCTTTTTTGGAGGCTGCCAAAGGATGCGAGCGCGGTAATTAATCGTGACGATTTTTACTGGCAGCGTTTTTCCGCTGCCACGGCCGGCCGCAAGGTTTTTTATAGCGCCGAGGCGATTGAATCGGGCGGAGTGCGCCACCAGGTTCAAGACCTAGAGATTACGGAAGGGGGAATTTCTTTTGATCTGAAAGGCGTGGAAGGTGTTACCTTCCGCTCGCCGCTTCTCGGAGAATTTAATTTTTATAATATCCTTGCCGCTTCAGCCGTCGGTCTCGCGCATCACATCTCGCTCGAAAAAATCTCCGAAGCCGTTTCCTCGTTCACCGGAATTCCGGGGAGAATGGAATTTATCCAGCGCGAGCCGTTTGCCGCAGTGGTGGATTACGCGCATACACCCGATTCTCTTAAAAAGGTATATACCCTTTTAAGAGAAAATCCAAAATCCAAAATCCAAAATCCAAAACTGATTTGCGTACTTGGCGCCGCGGGCGGGGGGCGGGACAAATGGAAAAGGCCGGAGCTGGGGAGAATCGCGGCGGAGTTTTGCGACAGAATTATACTTACCAACGAAGATCCCTATGACGAAAATCCGCAAACAATCATAGATGAAATTGAAAGCGGATTTTCGTCAGTAACTGGTTACCAGTTACCAGTTACTAAAAAAATCCTCGATAGGCGCGAAGCGATTCGCGGGGCGCTCGAGTCGGCCGGACCCGGAGATACGGTGATTATTACCGGGAAAGGATCGGAACTCTGGATTATGGGGCCGGGGGGAGAAAGAACTCCGTGGAATGATGGGGAAGTGATAAAAGAAGAGCTGAAGAGGTTGAAGATTTAGACAAATAAATATATATGTATAGAATATATGTGTTGAAGGGTGTGTCCAGTAATACAACCCCGACTGGGCCTAAAGGCCCACAAAGTCGGAGTTACTTACCGGGTATCGAATCAAGAAGCGGCTAGTTACCTTAACCCAATCCCGAATCCGCGTCCCGATGTCCATCGGGACAGTCGGGGTTGATATACTGGGTATGAGCGATCCGGGTTTTGAAATTCTCCCTCACACTGCGGATATGCGTATGCGCGTATGGGGGAAAACCCTAAAAGATCTTTTCCGCAATGCGCTTGCTGGAGTGGCTTTCTATTTGAGGCCGGATATTCTGGGGCTAGCCAAGGGCAAGGCCAAGGAAAGGCAGGAGATTAAGGTGGAGGCGGTTGACGTCAGCTCGCTTTTGATAGAGTTCTTATCCGAAGTTATCGCCAAAACCGACATTTATAATACGGTTTTTACCGCAATCTCTTTTAAGGAATTTGGAGAGAACTTTTTAGAAGGGGTGATGGGGGGAGCAAAAGTGGATGGGTTTGAAAAAGAAATCAAGGCGGTTTCGTACCACGAAGTGGATATTAAGCATAACCCGGAAACGGAGATGTACGAAACAATTCTCGTTTTCGACGTATGAAGCCCTACCAATTACTTAAAGTTACCAATTTACTAATCCGAAATTAGTAGATTAGTAGCGATTGGTAATTAGTAGGGAACGTATGAATACGTTTGATTTACAAATTCAAACTACCGCTTCCGACGGCAAACATCCTCCGGCTTCGGTGGTAAAAATGGCGCAAGAGCGCGGACTCCAGGTCGTGGCTATAACAGATCATGATACGACAGGCGGGGTTCAGGAGGCCTTGCGCGCGGGAGGAGAGTTTGGCGTCCGCGTAATTCCGGGGATCGAAATTTCGGTCAAGGATCGGGGAGCGCACATTTTGGGATTCGGGGTTGATTACGAAAACCCGGAGATTTTGCGCTATTCGGAAG
>CAYPFS010000065.1:0-3477 GCA_964410175.1 uncultured Candidatus Saccharibacteria bacterium | reverse complement strand
ACACTTAACGGCAGGTCGTGATGCGACCGCGACCTGTCACTAACGGGATGAGTAAAAATCGTAAAAACGTTCTGATTACCGGAGGAGCGGGATTTATGGGTTCGCATTTTATTCGCCATCTTTACCGGAAGTATCCCGGGTACCGCATTATAAACCTTGACCTTTTGACTTACGCGGGAAATAAGGAGAATCTCCGCGATATTGAAGAAGTGGAATCGTCCTTGCCCGAGGGTGAGAAGCGTTACGATTTTATCAAAGGCGATATTTGCGATCACGGTTTGGTGGGCGACCTTTTTAAAAAAAATAACTTAGATTTTGCGATTAATTTTGCCGCAGAGACGCATGTTGACCGCTCCATTATGAATTTGACGGATTTTGTAAAGACTAATTTTGGCGGCGTGCGGGTGCTTGCGGAAGCGGCAAGGGATTTTAACTTGCCGAAGTTTTTGCATATTTCAACCGATGAGGTATACGGCGACGTAACGGAAGGTCGAGCCGCGGAGAATTATCCTCTTAAGCCCTCAAGCCCTTACGCGGCTTCCAAGGCCGCGGCGGATTTGCTCCTCAAGGCCTTTATGCGCACCTATAAAACCCCAATTGTTATTATCCGCGGCACCAATAATTACGGATCGCACCAGTATCCGGAAAAATTAATTCCTTTATCCGTTTCCAACCTGATAGAAGGAAAAAAAATTCCGATTCACGGGAACGGACTTCAAGTACGGAGCTGGCTGCATGTAAGCGATTTTTGCGAGGCGATTGATATGATTGCGCATCGGGCACCGGCAGGAGAAATTTATAATGTATCCGGCGAGGAGCGGACCAACCTCCAAATGCTTGAAATGATAGCGCGCGTTCTTGGCAAGGACCCCGAGTCGTACAAAGAGTACGTGAGTGACCGGCCCGGCGGAGACAGCCGTTACTCGGTTGATGACTCTAAATTAAGAAAAACGCTCGGTTGGCTTCCTAAGAGAGACCCCGAAAACAGTATTGAGGAGGTGGTTAATTGGTATCTGAGTAATCAGGAGTGGTGGAAGAGTTTAAAAAAGAAAAAAGAATATACCGATCACTATGAGAAGCAATCCAAAGGACAATGGTATTAGGCTCTAGGCATTAGCCGCCTGTAGCATTCCAAGGATTTGGAAATGCCTGTTTTTGCGAGAATGTATTGAAAGAGAGTCCGAAAGGTTTGGAATGAGTAGATTGCGGATTTCCAGATGCTTATTGAGCTATGCTCTTTTCGGTAGTTGCAGCGGATGGGAATCTCGCAAATTTTTAGGTTAAAAAATCGGGCAAGAACTATTATTTCGAAGGTGAAGAGATAATCTTCGCTAAGTTTTTCAAAATCTATGGTTTCAAGTAGCCGCCGGCTGTAGCCGCGAAATCCGCTGTGAAATTCAGTAAGCGGCAGGCTAAGCACCAAGCGATCAATAAAACTCAACCCGATATTGGCAAAATAGCGCGCAGGGGACATACCGTCTCGTAGTGGTTGGAGCAATTCAGTAAAGCGCGAGCCAAGCAATAGGTCGCAACCTGTGCGCAATTTCTCAAGCGCTTGCGGTATGGGCGCGGGATCATATTGCCCATCCCCGTGAATTTCTACCATATACTCGCCTCCAAGTTCAAGGGCTTTTTTAAAGCCAAATTTAATATTCCCGCCGTATCCGCGGTGAGAATGAGTAAAAGATTTGATTCCGAGAGACTGCGCGACCTCAAGCGTATTATCCCGCGAGCCGTCATCCGCCAGAATGATTTCATCGAGACTGCTTTTAGGAATACGTTGGTACAACTCCGCGAGCATAGAGGCGGAGTTATAGGTAAGAATTATTCCAATTGTTTTTCCCTGGGTTCTTTCCACAATTTCTCTGGAAGAGGCCGCACTGAACCAGGCCTGGCCTGGTTCAGTGCGGCCTCGAGGGGCTTCTTTACGAGGTTTACGGGGTTGAACCTCGGTACCCAACGTTATTCAATCATAAATAATAGCATTAAACGCCTCAGCTTTTAACTTGACGCCGAACTAGAGATATTTTATAATCCCCTCGGCTCTCTGAAAAGGAGTTTGACGTGAAGAAAGTAGTAATGATTGGACGGGATAAAGCGCCTTCTCACGCGTTTGAGATGCTAAGGGCGAGATTGCGAGATATGGAGGTAACGTCATTTTTGGGCCACGGCGACCCGATCAAGGCAACCATAGGGGATATTGAAGCGGCAGTAAGAAAAGCGGACGTGCTTTTGTCTGGGATGTCTTCTTCCCCCGAACTCGTAAGAGAAGAGCTTGCGGCCATCAACTGTGCAGCCTCTGCCGGAGTTCCGGTGGTACTCTATGCAGATCAGCCCGGCCGCTTGAGGAGCGTCTGGTTTCATCCGGTGCGGGGCTTGGTGGATGCTATGTTGGTGGTTCATCCGAGCGAAATTGAGGATGCGAAGTCTTTGTTTCCGCGCCTGCGCACGGATGAGAACGTAATCGTCTCGGGAAATCCGGTTGTGGAGACAGCCTTTTTCCCGAAAACCGATAAAGGTTTGGTGCGGAAAACTCTAGGCGTAAGGGAGGACGAAACGGTTATACTGGTGCAGGGGTATAAATTCCCCGCTGTCAGTTTGCTCACCATATTTGCCACGATTGATGCTTTGAATATGGTGAGACACAGGACCGGTAAAAAATTCTTTTTGGCGGTGTCGCTCCATCCCGGCGACTCGGTATTTAAGGCAAAAACCCAGAGCCTCGGGGCCCTTATACAACACTTCCTCGCGAAAGAGTTAACAGACCTCGGCGGATTTTTGCGCTATAGCTTTACTGGCGATGGATTAAATACCGTTGCTTTGCTTCCTGGCATGGATCTTGTAGTTACCACCCAAAGCACCATAGAGGAGATGGCAGCCTGTCAGCGGATTCCGGTAGTGCACCACCTCACCTCTATAGCCCTTGATGGAGAGTAATTTTGGAACCAGGAAGTGGATTTTTGCCGACTTTGGCATTTCCTACGAGGTTTTGGCTGACCACGCGCGGTTATCCGATGTCATTGAGAAGCTGTTGGACCCTTCGAGCGCCGAGCGACTCGCCATGGAAGTTCAGCAAATAAGGCATTATCCTAAACCGGTTTTGCCGGGACGGGCGCTTAAAGTGATGTTCGATACAGTGCGGCGATATGCCCGTCTCAATTCATAATTCTTGGCCAACACTCGGTGTTGGCCATTCTTATAATTCTCCGGTTACTTTTTAAAGATGCACCCCGTTTTAAAATATAGAACATTGAGGAGGTGGCATATGAGCGAGAAACCGACCGTGAGATTTTTCGAACCCGAAGACATGGGTCCGCGCGATTGGGGAAAAGAGGTTAAAGTGGCCCATGTCCCAGGCAAATACCTCGGCAAGGTATTATTTATGAGAGCGGGCAGTAAAGGAGGCTTGCAGTATCATCGGCTAAAGGATGAAACCGGGTATGTCTTCTCGGGAGAACTTCTGGTTCGCTACGACGA
>CAYPFS010000064.1:0-3564 GCA_964410175.1 uncultured Candidatus Saccharibacteria bacterium | reverse complement strand
GGTCCTTGCTTTTTCGATAATTTTGCTGTATAATTGAGGTATCCAGTTTCAGAAGGGAGAAAACGATGATTAACTGGGAGAGGGTTCTTTTTTTGGCGCTTTTGGGGTCGATCCTCGTGATCCTGCTTTTCGGGACCGGCTGTGGCCCCAGAACGGTGGTAATCAGGCCGGCAACTCCGGAGGAAGCGGTCGAGATCGCCCGAGACAGGGGCGACTGCCTGTCGCTCTGGGATAAGAAGCGGGTGGTCGTCACCGCAGCCGACGAGGGCCGGTGGGGCCTTGCCAGGGGAGAGTTTTCCTCCCTCCTCACTGTGCTTGAGAACGAGGCGCGTACGTATGGCATGGTGCCTATTGCCGCGCCGCTACCGGCGCACGATGTGCGGATCGAGGCCAGCGTGACCTCGTCCGACGCCTACCACTACCGCGTTGATCTGCGGTTGGTGGAGATCAGCACCGGGAGGGTGCTTTCAAACGGGACGGGTGCCGCTTGGTACAGCCGTAACACATACGGCTCTCGGTACTATCACGGCCTCGGCGGCAGAATCAAGCCGACGAGACTTGAAGCGGTACGCTCTGCCGCGGAGGACGCGGCAAAACATCTTCTCTGCGTCAAAGTCAAGTGAGACCGGGGAAGAAAAACATAGGAGGCGCGACGCGCGCCTCCTTAAAATTGGTAAAATAAAATCTAAAATCTAGTGAGGTTCAACCTCACTAGTAAAATCTAGTGAGGTTCAACCTCACTAGAAAACCTCACTAGATTGCGTGGTTTAAATTCATAAATTCTCGGGTTACACTAGGATTATGTCTTTTGTGAGATTTACGACAAAAAGCGTTGGGGCAACACAAAAAATCGCCGCAACTCAAGCAAGGCTTCTTATTCGACATCTGGGGTCGACAAGAAACGAGGCGATAGTTATTGCGCTGGAGGGGGAGTTGGGAACAGGTAAAACGACTTTTGCACAAGGGTTTACCCGGGCGTTTGGCGTGGCCGAGAGAGTTTTAAGCCCCACTTTTGTGATACTAAAAATCTATCCCCTCGACCTTAAACGCTCTACGCCCCGTCACCTAGTCCATATCGATTGCTACCGACTCGATTCTCCTAAAGACATATTGCATCTTGGCTTGGGCACCTTGCTAAAAGATCGCGATGCGGTTGTTTTAATCGAGTGGGCGGATAGAATTAAGAAACTCATACCCAAAAACGCGATTTGGATAAAATTTAAACACGGGAAAAGTCCCCGCGAGCGGATTATAGAGATCCGTAGAAATTAATATCTCAATACATCGCCGTCAAACGAAGGACCTTTCTTTTTTCCGGCGACCATAGACCCCTTGCAAAACAAGCTTTCGGGGTAATTTTTTCAAATTTCGCTTGTTTTGCAAGGGGTCTTGTGTTATTTTCTAACCAGTTCGGTACCAATATATTCAAAGAGGTTGTAAATGTTGTTTCGATTCGCTGCGGTCCTTATTGGAATTTTTGCGATAGCGAGTCCTGTCCTGGCCGCCAGGGTTGAAATGTCTCGAGAGGTGGCGCAGGGGGAATTTTTCGCGGTCAAAATCAGCGAAGCCATGCCAGAGCTCGAGTACTGGGTGAGTTTTCGCGGTAAAACCTATAAGGCAGAGCGTTTGGACGACGAAACCCGTATGGCTCTCGTTCCGGTTGAAATCGACTACAAGTCGTGCGGGGGGCCCCGCGGCGTAAAGGCAGGAGAGAAATTATGCGATGAAAGCGTGGTGGTCGAGGGTAAAAAGGGGAGAGAGAGACTAGAGATTTCTCCGCCCATCGAGGTCTCCATCACCAAGGTTATTTTTCCCGAGTATAAACCAGTGGTTGTTCAGGAGGCGCTAAAGGCTCCAGAGCTCAAGCGCAACGCTCAAGAAGAAAAGCTGGTGCAGTCAGTGTATGGGGCCGAGTGCACCCCACCGCAATGGGGAGGTGAAGTTTTGTTAAGTTCTCCTTTGGCCGAGGAGGCTCGGATCTCCTCCGAATTCGGAACTGCTCGTAGGGTCCGTATCAGGGGACAAAAAAGAATTCGTCCTGTACGCCACTGGGGAACTGACTTTGCGGTTCCTGCGCTCACCCGGGTATTCGCCGCAGGAGCAGGCACCGTGCGTTTGGCCGAAGATCTTTTGCTCTCGGGAAATACCGTAATTATTGATCACGGCGGGTGTCTTTTCAGCGCCTACTTTCATTTATCCCAAATACTGGTTGAAAAAGAAGCGAAGGTTTCCATGGGACAACCTATCGGTTTATCCGGAGAAACCGGTCGTTCGCGTGGGGCGCATCTCCATTTCGAGAAAAGGATTCGTAGCCTTCCGGTGAATCCGCGCGCTTTTATCGGCGTAAATGAAACCGCGCAAGGCGTTTGGGAAATGATTAAACTCGGTTCTCTCCCCGTTGTCCTGCCGCCCGAAGTAATTCTTGCCAAATCCGCGCAAGCTCGTTCTCTGCTTTCTCAAGAGGCACCGCAGTTGCACAGGCAAAAGAGAGGTGCGAGACAAGTGGTTGTCGGACGCGACATTTTGCTTGCCGTATATTCAAGCTCGCGGGACGCGATTGAAGTGGTACGATTGGTGGCGCATGTTCCGCAGCCGAGAAACCGGTTTATTTTCTCGGTTGCCACACCGGGTTTCAGGGTCGAGTGGATTCGCGGAAGAGGGGTGGTGCATCTCGCTTTTCGCGTAACGGATTCTTGGGGTGAAGAGTTAACGCTGCTTGATTCGCGACATGTCCTTGCGCCGGGAGGCAACTGGTCGGACGTTTACTACTTTCCATATACCGACGTCCTGCAGCAGAAGTTTTTTGCGGAGGGCGGAAGCGATTTTTTTCTCTCTAAAATCGCCGAAGCCAAAGAAGAACTGTGCGGTCTTCGAGTGAAGTCGCAGGCTTTCCCGGGTAAGCTTGTCTGTGAAGTGTTTCCGGATGAACTTCTTTTCTCGATTGCTTTGATCGAACAAATTGATGATAGAGAATTTGGGGGGGCCTGTCCGGCTGACAACTGCAGGGAATATGCCGTGGATAAGGCGCTTGTCCATCTTGCGCTGAATCGCGAAAACGCTTTCCGCTACAATGTGAGCCGCACCGGCGCCAGGGGTATTATGCAGTTTATGAATACGAGACGCATTCCTACTTATAGATCGATGGTGCGTCGTTACCCTGAGGCGCGGCTTATTGAAGACTATCTAAGCGGCATGGCCGACATTAAAAATTCTCTAAAGGCCGCTTTATGCCTTCTCGATTGGCACTTGTCTATACTTCCTCAAGGGGTGCGCGATATTTTTCTTGAAAATCCCCGCAGGGGAGGAATTTTTTCTCTGGTTTCATACAACGCCGGACCGGACGATGCCCAGCGGCTCTATAACGTTTTCGAGAGACAGAGGTTGAGCCTTGACGATGTAGAGATTCTTCGCCGCGTGCTCAAACGGGAAACTTTCGGATACATAACCAAGTATCGCGGCGTATGGGAAATCATTGAACGCTTGATGGCTCCTTGAAGGGGGGCCATTTTATGCTATCATTTTGTTGATGAATCCCGTTAGTGACCGCGGTCGCGGCCTCGCGGG
>CAYPFS010000063.1:0-3779 GCA_964410175.1 uncultured Candidatus Saccharibacteria bacterium | reverse complement strand
GGTTTGTCCTGAGCCTGTCGAAGGAGTGGGAGAGGGAGAGGGAGAGGGAGAGGGAATGGGGGGAGAAATATATGGACTGGCGATGTCTTTATTTCCTGATTGAGGTTCGACTTCCTGACTCGGGCGTTTGGGTACGGGGCTTGTTTCTCTGGGCAGGGAGAATAATCTTTCACGAAGTTGAGAGATTTGAATTTGTAAAAACCGAAGGGATTTGTCACGAACCTGTCGGGGGAAGTTTTTTACCCGGTAAACTGATTTCTGTGTGACGTAGCCTGCTATCTTAAAAAAGTTTTCGAGAGCCCTATCCGATTTTTGAATAAAATTTTCGAAGGTCTCCGATAGTGATAAAGCTGAAGCATTTAGCGTATCAGCCGCCGTATCATTAAGTGAATGAATCTCGGGCGCGAGCAAAACTCCGGTTAAAAAGGTCGCAATTATTAATACGGGAATTGAGTACTGAATCTCGGTATTTTTTACAATCGTACCAAGCGTATCACTATTTTTATCGGCATCCTGTGAGAAGTATTCCTCCAGCCATTCACGCGTGACGCGCCAATTTCGCCCGACTTTAGTTGCTTTTAACTTTCCGCGGAAAATTAAAACGCGCAAGTAGTCTTGGCTGACTCCTTTTATTTTGGCGGCTTCGGCCAGTGTTAAAAGTTTTCTATTATCCTCCACGAGTCCCGTTGGAGACAGGTCGCGGTCGGATTGCTACCTGCCGTAATCTTAGTTTATAACCCCCTCTCCAATACCATTTGGAGTTGATACCCGCGAGCCGCAACCGCGGTCTCTAACGGGATAAATGATACGATAGAATCTCTACCGTAACATTTATCATACCACATCAGTCAAGAATACCTGTGGATAAGTTTTAATCACCTCTGCAGTAGATACGGTTTTGCCAGCCGTAAACCTTACTAAACCTTATTAAACTTTAGTAAATAAGGCGTTAATTTATTAAGGTTTATTAAGGTTTGTAAAACGGGCCTTTGGCCCGTTTTACCTCTTGACAGATTTTAAAACGACTAGATTTTACAGTTCTCTTCCATGCTTTTCGACGATTTCTCTTTCTATTTCTTCCCTTGGCCTGCCATATTTAGTGCGCGAAATTTCTTTAATAATCTCTGCGGTCTCCTTGTCGCCTCTTTCTAAAGGATAAGTGCGGATATTAAAAGGAGGAGAGGTTGCGCCCCTTATAAGAAGTTTAAGATAGCAGTTGAAGTTGTCGATATTCAAAAGATCCTGCTCGGCAAATACGGGTTTATACTGCTTTGCCATAAATTCGCTGTCGTCGGAGCCGATGCGGAAGGAAATTATGGAGCCGGCATTTCCAAACACCGCTTTTTTAATCTCCTCTTTTAGCTGTCCGATGAATTGATGGGTGATGGTAAGCGCCAAACGGTATTTTCTTGCCTCGGATAAAATGGTGGCGATGGAATCGGTGGTAACGTTTTGAAACTCATCAATATAAAGGTAGAAGTCTTTACGCCTTTCTTCCTCCGCTATCTCCACGCGCGAGAGCGCGGCAATAAGAAGTTTGCCCACGATTATAAGACCGATGAGAGAAGAGTTTATATCTCCCAACCGTCCTTTGGTAAGGTTTACCAGAAGAATTTTTTGGCTATCCATTATTTCGCGGAGATTAAAAGCGGATTTTTCTTGAGCGATAATGGGACGCATAATTTCGTTTGCGAGAAACACGTCAAATTTCGAGGTAACGTACTGGGCGAAGTTTTGCAGCGATTGTTCGCCGGTTGTCTGCTCGGCAATCTTGGTCCAGAACTGATTTACGGTTACGTTTTTGGAACGGGAAAGTTTAAGGTGGCGAAAATCGCGGTCGCTAAATACGCGGGCAATCTCAAGAAGCGTATTTCCGGAAGAAGGATCTTCCATAACGAGCATGGTCGCGTTTCTAAAATACTGTTCAAAAGCGGGACCCAAAGCCTCCGGAACCGCGCCGTAGAGTTTATGGAAAATACCGATGAGTTCGTTCACAATAAGGGTTTTTTGCTCGGGTCGTTCGGGATCGTATTCGAGCATATTGAGACCCAGGGGGCGCTGGATGTCTCCGGGATTGAAGTAGATTACATCCTGCGATCTATACCGCGGTACAAAGCCCAGCAACTCTTCCACCGCGTCTCCGTGCGGATCAATGAAACAGACGCCTCTCCCCTCTTGAATGTCTTGACGCGCCATATTTTTCATAAGAACGGATTTTCCGGTTCCGGTTTGCCCGATAATATAGACATGTCTCCTGCGATCGGCTTCTGTAATCCGCACGTCGCGTTTCTCCCCCCGAAAAACACTGTATCCTAAAACCAGCCCCTCCTCCGGAAGATTTACCGGCGGCGGCGCTTGACGGGCTTTTTGAATTCCTATTTTTGGGGTTTCTATCGGAAGATTGGGAAAGTGGAAAAGAGAGGTGAGTTCTTCGGTTGAGAGTACAGCAATTCTTCGTTCGTTGAAGGCGCGGAAAGAAAAATTGAAGATGAGCTTCCGAAGGGTTCTGGAACCCGCCGATATGATTCGAAATCTATTGAGATTCGGATCCACAAACTGATTAAAGGCAAGTTCAAGTCCCCCGAGAATCGAACGCGCCCGAGTTTCATCCCGAGCCGATGCGATTAGGCGGATATTTACTTCAAAAAGGGGTTTGGAGGCTTTACTCTCAAGGGACCGTACCATTTCTTCCTGGAGGGGTGTAATGCGTTTTAGATCTTCAGGTTTTTGCGGCATTTCAGGAGATTTGCCGGTCGAGGTTAAACTGCTTAGCGCCCCGACCGTTTTCATCAAAATATCTCCCTTTTCTTTACCCTGGTATAAAAGTCTAGCTCGTTCCCTAAGACGTCTCGCCCATTTTTTGCGGGCGGGACGCGCCACAATTTGAAAACTTGCGCCCTCCCCCTCTTTAGCAAGCTTGGTAAAGACGTTGGCAAGTTCCTTTAGGGGATCGCCCTCCAGTTTCTGATAGGTGCGGATTGGGTAGTAGCGGTTTTCTTTGAGTACCACTTCCGAACCCACGGCCCTACCTTCGGGATTGAAGATATTGTAATCACGGGATTCTTCGATGTGAGCGTCGGGGAAAATTCCCTGAATTACTTTCCCTACGGCCTCCACCAGGCGCCTTGGCACCGCCACGTAAAAAGTAAGTTCTTCTCCTATCTCGGGAATGGCAAGTTCAAGCGCAAAGGTTGACCTCCCGTAAAGGAGCAATCTCCACCATTTGTCGCGTAGTCCCGCGAGATTGGCGTAAAATTGCTCCATTAAAGCGATTTTTTCCCGGATCTGCTGGAGAGTGCTATTTTCTTGAGGCGCTTGCGGCGGGAAACGAACCATTATAAGAACCAGATTTAGAGATCTTGAAATAAGACCTCGGCGCAGCAATCCCCGCCATAAAATTAAAAGTATGACCGCAAGAGCGGCAATGGCGATAACTAAGATGTAGATGAGAAAAAGAGTGTAGGAAGACATTTGGGAGTGTAGGGTTCGAACAAAATCAATCCTAAAGACTCGTCACTTTGCGAAGCGCCACCAATTTATCGTAGTAATCATCCACCAGATGATCATGCAGTTCATCCAAAAGCCAGGGGGTTGCGGTCTCGGCTATTTTCACCGCTGGGCCAATTCCGCGAGTTAAGGCAAACTCAATAAGCTCGCGTATCTGGTCTTCACGCGCTTCTTTTTTCTTAAGTTCATCCGCCTTTCGCTTGAGATCGTCTGCGAGGGGCCGAGCCGCTTGCGGAAGAGCAGTGGGCGCTAGAGGGGGCGCCGTCTCAACT
>CAYPFS010000062.1:0-3931 GCA_964410175.1 uncultured Candidatus Saccharibacteria bacterium | reverse complement strand
CTAAAAATAAAAGGAAGGAAAAACGCCGCCCGCCGCAACGGCGGACGAGCCTCGGCCCAGCGAAGCTGGGCGGGAGTATTTGCTTATTTGGACTACAACTCCGTGGACTCTTCCCGCAAACGTCGCCGTAGCTGTAAATCCCAAGATCGAGTATTCGAAATATAAGATTGGTTCGGATTACATCTGGTCTGCGGTTACCCCTCCGTATGAGAGCGATAAGGAAGTTCGAGTAGTCGAACGGGCTTCGGGAAAAATCCTTGAGGGATTGGAATACGAATTGCTTTTTCGGGTTCCGGACGAGTATTCGATTGGGAGCAAACCGTCGTATCGCGTGTACGGAGCAGACTTCGTTTCGGTTAAAGAGGGGACGGGAATGGTACATATTGCTCCGGCGTTTGGGGAGGAGGATTTGGATCTGGTTAAATCTCTCTCTACGGGAGATATCTCAAAGGGAGACAAAATCGGCTATCCTATTCTTCAGACCGTCAATCCTGACGGAACGATGAAAAAGGGAATAGTGGGGGAGGGTAAGTTTGTAAAGGACGCGGATAAAGAAGTTATTGAGGATCTATCGCGCAGGGGGCTTCTTCTGAAAGCCGCGCCATACGAGCATGATTACCCTTTCTGTTGGCGTTGCCAAACGCCGCTTCTTTATTACGCCAAGACCGCTTGGTGGGTGAGAGTAAGCGTTTTAAAAGAGAAACTTCTTCGGAATAACGAAAAAATTAACTGGATACCGGAGCATATAAAACACGGCCGGTTTGGAGAATTTTTGCGTGAGGTTCGCGATTGGGCTTTTTCGCGCGAGAGATTTTGGGGAACGCCCTTGCCGATTTGGGAGTGTAAGAAGTGCGAGACGAGAGATGTGATGGGATCCAGGGACGAACTTGCGGAGCGGGCCGGGAAACAAAAAAACCGCTACCTTATAATGCGTCACGGCGAAGCGCTTTTAAATGTAGAAGGCGTGGCGTCTTATGCTCTGGATGGGCGCCACAAGTTGACCTTTCGAGGTAGAGTGCAGGCTGAGCGGGCCGCAAAAAAGTTTAAAAAAGAAAAAGTAGATTTTATTTTTTCTTCGGATCTCAAGCGGACCGAAGAAACGGCGGAAATAGCCGCCAGCGTTTTAGGGATTAAAAAAATCAACTTTGATGCGAGAATTCGTGAGATAAACACTGGAATTTTTGAGGGTAGAAATAAGGATGAGTATCATAAATTTTTTTCCGGAATGCTTGAGAAATTTACCAAGCCTCCGCCGGAGGGGGAAACCTTAACAGGGGTCAGGAAGCGAATGATGGAATTTCTCAAGGAGCTTGAGAAAAAGTATTCCGGAAAAACCATTCTTATTATAAGCCACGAATATCCTCTGTGGATGCTTTACGCAGGGGCTTTGGGATTATCAAACGAGGAGTCGGCGGCGATTCGGGCAGGAAAGCGGGAGCATGATTTTATCGGTTTTGCCGAGGTGATGGAACTTACCTATAAAAATCTTCCTCGGGACGAAGATGAAGATATCAATCTGCACCGTCCGTATGTGGACGGGTTTGAGGTTGGGTGCCGGAAATGCGGAGGCGTTATGCGGCGCGTCCCGGAGGTGGTGGACGTTTGGTTTGATTCGGGAGCAATGCCGTTAGCTCAGGGCCATTGGCCCTTCGCTCAAATCCAAAATCCAAAATCCAAAATCCAAAAGTTATCTTACCCCGCGGACTACATCTGCGAAGCCGTAGATCAAACTCGAGGGTGGTTTTATACTTTGCTTGCAACCTCAACCCTGCTTGGCAAGGGGACTCCATATAAAAACGTAATTTCTTTGGGACACGTCCTCGATAAGTACGGGCAGAAAATGTCTAAGTCGAAGGGTAACGTGGTTGACCCGTCCCAAATGATACAAAAATACGGTTCCGATACCCTTCGCTGGTACTTCTATACCCTAAACCCGCCAGGGGAGCCGAAACGTTTTGACGAAAAAGATTTAGGTGAGGGACTCCGGCGTTTTTTGATGACGTTTTGGAACGCATTCATATTTTTCGATACTTACGTGGAGAAAATTTCAAATTTTAAACTTTCAATTTCTAAATTTTCGAACATTCTCGATCGCTGGGTTCTGATCCGGCTTCAACTTCTCGTTTCCGATGTTACTAGAAAGTTGGAGGCCTACGACGTTACCGGAGCGGCAAGGGACATTGAGAATTTCGTTATTGGCGATTTTTCTCAGTGGTATTTGCGTCGTTCCCGCAGACGTTTTCAAAGGCCAGAGTCAAAGGAAGAGAAAAATGAAGCGGCAGCGACGACCGGTTACGTACTTTTAAGCCTTTGTAAAATCTCGGCGCCCTTCGTTCCTTTTTTGGCGGAAAATATTTATCGAGCGTTGCAGAAGAAGTTAAAACTAAAGGAATCGAGCATTCATCTTACGAAGTGGCCGGTTTTTTCCCGCGTGATCCCTGGCCAAGCGAAGAATCTCCTAAAAAAAATGGAATTGGCGCGCTTCTCTGTTAAAGAGGCGTTGAAGTTACGAGCGGAGGCGGGAATTAAAGTGAGACAGCCCCTGCGGGAATTAAGAATTACGAATTATGAATTAAGAACCGAGATTGAGCTGCTTCTCTTGATAAAAGATGAAGTTAACGTAAAAGAAATTACTTTTGGAGAGGAGTTGAGACTTGATACAACCATCACGCCGGACTTAAAAGAGGAGGGGATGATAAGAGAAGTGATCAGGAATCTTCAGGAGATGCGCCGTGATCTCGGTCTCGAACCCAAAGACAGAATAAAAATCCAGTTTTCCGGAAAAAGTGAAATTATAGAGGCGCTTGGGCGCTCGAAGAAATTTATTATGGCCCACGCCGGGGCTGTAGACTTGGTGCTTGGCGGGAAAAAAGTCTTTAAGGCAGAACGGGAGCTAGACTTTGACGGAAGCGAACTATGGGTAGGAATTGCCAATGTGGCTTAACCTGTCAAGAGGTTTTATAGTTTTTAACCGTAGGCAAGCGTTAGAAAAACCTCGCCCTTCTCAATTACTAAGCTTTATCAAGGTTTAGTAAGGTTTTTAAGGTATCAAAAATTAATCCCTATTTTATCTATAAACAAACCCGTCCCGGTGTTCATCGGGACGGGTTTATTTATCCACAGCCAAATCAACGAAATTATGGATCTATGTGCTATAATAAATAGGCACACAAAGATACTCCGATATAGTATCGGATTGAGCCGATAGCATATCGGTTAAGGGCTTTGTCTGAAATTTCGATCCCGACTGGTCGGGAGAAGAAATTTCAGAAACAAAACCTTTACCCCCTCCTTTTCGCGCAAGCGCGCAAAAGGAGGGGGTGCTCGATGCCGTTACCAAATTTTGGAGCGAGCGGTAAACCGCGAGCGAACAAAATTTGGACGGACATTAACATGGATGAAGAAAATAAAAAGTATATCTCTCTTGCTGAAGCCGCAAAAGGAACCCCTTATTCCCAGGAGTATTTGAGTTTGCTTGCAAGAAAGGGAAAGCTCTCGGCAAAACAATTTGGATGGAGGTGGCATACTACCCGCGAAGCCGTTAACGAATATATAGCCCATCAGCAAGAAGTGCTGGTGGGGGAACTGCATAAAAAGAACGGCTCCACCTCGATTTTAAAATCAAAACCATCCAAAACGCCAAAATTAATCTGGTACGCCTCGCGTAATGCGTTTTTACTTGCCTCCACCGCATTTCTATTTTTTGGAGTTGGTTTGCTCGGAGTGAATTTAGTGGAAAATTTCTCGCTAGGGCGGGTCGGCATAGAATTGTCAAAACCTCTCGCCGCCGCGGCAGAAGAACCCACCGAGATTTTAAATACCTTGGTTCGAGGGGTAAAGATTTTTACCCGGTCCCTTTACGAAACCACCATTCAACTCGCCGAGGGAATCCGAAACTTTATCCTCGGTTCAAGAAAGGTTGTCGAGAGAC
>CAYPFS010000061.1:3147-3944 GCA_964410175.1 uncultured Candidatus Saccharibacteria bacterium | reverse complement strand
CTGGTTACTGGTTACTGATGTTAGCAGTTCCAGAACCTCCTCTTTAGAGATTAAGCCTAGACTAACGGCATTGTTGACTTCATCCAAAATGAGCATATCCCACCTGCCGGCCGGCGGAACGGATTCCATTTCTCTCCGCGCATACTCCAGCGCCTCGCGGACCGCCTTTTGGTGTTCCTCGCGCGGCAATTTATCGCCCATAATGCCGACGAATCCTTTCCCCATTTTTACCAATTTAAAATTCGGCGAAAGCAATTTCGCCGATTCATCCTCCCCTGATTTCCACGGCCCCTTTATGAACTGTATCATGAGAACCCGCTTGCCCTCCCCAAGCGCACGCAGGGCCTGTCCCAAAGCCGCGGTCGTCTTTCCCTTACCGTTTCCAGTAAATACGTAAAGCATATATATAAAAAGGCGGAAAGATGACCGCGTCAAAGGTAAGTTACAAAGCCGCCGCCACTCGCTGCGGATGAGAACTCCCTCGAGAGCTTTCTCCGTCGGAATCAATCTCGCAAATCCCGCCCACGCATGCAAGTTCTTTTGCGCCGATGGTCTGGTCATCTTCCTCGTAAACCGTAATCTGGGAGAAATCTATATCCGGCAGTTTGGAAACGAGTTCCTTATATCTTTCTTCGGTGATTTCCTCGTAAGGGGCGAGTTGGTAAACGTGATCGCTCCGCGGGAGAAAAGAAAGCCCACCCAATATATCCCAGTTTTTATAAAGCCAGTTGGCCACCTCAATCCACTCCCCGCTGCCTACCGAAATGGTAACCGAGGGGTTATGTTCGGTATAGTTT
>CAYPFS010000061.1:0-3137 GCA_964410175.1 uncultured Candidatus Saccharibacteria bacterium | reverse complement strand
TCTTTCACTATTTTCCAATACTCAAGCTGTTCAAGTGCGCTAAGATCGTTCCGCAAAACCGCGCCTTCGGGAGCCTGCACCGGAAACTCAAGAACGTAAGTGGTGGCCGAACTCTCAAGCTGGCCAACCTCGGGATAATAAGGAAACTTCTGTTCTTTTAGCATCTGAAAAAGCGGGTCGGTGGCGGCGATTCTGATTCTGCGAATATAGTAGCGGGAGTGGCGCGGATGCATGCCCGAAGCCGCATCCACCAATTGCGAAACCGTGCCCGAGGGCTTAACGCAGGTGATGCAGGTTGATTCATTTATGCCGAATCTTTTGGCGTATTCCCGATTTACCCCAAGAGCGTGATCCCGCAGCTTTCGAAAGGTTTTAGGATTACGAACCGCGGGTGAATCCCACTGGCCGGTAATGGAAACTCCGAGCAATCTCTCCTCGTCGCAATTTTTTTTCCAGTCTTTGGAGATGTAAGGAAAGTTAGTCAAGGTGGACTGATAGGTTCCAAGAATGGTCGCCAGGCGAATTTTTTTCATAAGACTCTTCTCGGTGTCGTTGGGGCGCGCCACAACTTCAGTGAGATTGCAGTATTGTTTGCTTCTCAATACTATTTCACCGCAATTGTGAAGATAAATGCCATTGCCGTCAAAAGCGTTTACGTTTGGGACTTGACAATCATATACGGGCAGAACTCCTAAGTACGAAATTTCTGTTACTTCCGTGCTGAAAACTTCTTTATTAAGCGCTCGGCGATATTTCTGCAGGACCATCTCAAGACGTTTTTGTTTGGTAGGGTCACCGAAGCCAACCCTATCAGCAAAGACCGCTATATTTTCTCGAGTAATTATAAGTTCGTGGTTTGCTTCGCAGAAATAAGATTTAGTTCCGCCTCGGCCATCGGGCAGCAGGCGCATGGCCGGAGCCCTGCGGTTTTTATAAATCGTGCTTATGATGCCGAGCCTCGCGAGCATCCGTTGCCCACGGAAAAGATTCTCAAGGGAGTTAGAATTCAATCTGATGCTTACGCCCTTTATATGTTGTCCCTGCACAGACCCGCCGGCGTCAAACCACCCGCGTAAAAATCCTTTATAAAAATCGGATGACGCCTTTTCAACTTCATCGGTAACAATCTGGTGTTCGTATGTTAATCCGTAGAGTGAAGCTAGTGCCCCGAGCTTAGTCGATTGCACGCGCGCATATCCTGTTTTGGAGACATGTCCCTCAAGATCGCTTCTGCCTCCCACAGAAGCATGAACCAAGGCCGCTGCCCGAGACATCATAATCTCCCTATTCGGTCCCCAAAAATCAAGATTTGCTTTACCGCTTTTCTCTATATTCCCATCGCCCAGAAGGTTACCTAAAAGCCAACCCTGGTTTTCGTTTCCTTTTCCTTCCCAATTAATACCGGCGTGGCTATGAAGAACCACCCTATCTCCCGGAACAAGATTTTTTAGCTCTTTCCAAACGTTGCGTTGTGTCTTTCTGCTTTTATGCTCAACCGTCAGTACTTTATGATTTTCAGTCGCCCGGAAAGAGAAACCGCGGCTGGTCTTAACCTCAAATACCTCTTTATCGCCGGTCTTAAAAAAACCCGGAGAATAATATTTTTTACCGCTAATTACCGCCTCAAACGGTACGGAAATTAGATCTTTTATTTGTCTCGCGCCTTGTGTTGTTGTTACCCAAGTGTCGCCTGTCACGCAAGGATTGGTGCCGCAGGTTGACCAGTGTTTTTCAAAAGTTTTCCAGCGACGTTCAGGAAGCTGATGTTTGAGTCCTCCTCGATTAAAAATTCCGCGTTCTCCGCTCCCGGACTCGGCAAGCGCAAGCCACTCCTCCATGAATTTGACCGTATCGGGCTTATCGTTATACACCGCCGAGTTATTGGCCATAGAGCGCTGGGGATTGGTCAAATAGAATTTTCCGGATTTGGCCAGCCGCATCTCGATATCATCAAGGTCCGAAAGACTGATTAAGGCGCTTCGCCTAACGCCTCCTGCCACCACCACCTCGCCGATTTTACAAATAACGTCGTGGACATCGAGATTTGAGAGGCGTTTGCCCTGACTCGCCAAAATTTTGGCCCGCGCAAATTCAAGCAAAGCTTTCAAGGGCTCCGGACCCGAACTCCTTCCGCCCATAGTTTTTAAACGGGCCCCGGCCGGACGCAGCCGTGAAAAATCAAATTTGATGTCGGCGCCGCCGTACCAAGTCTTAAGTCCTAACGTCAAAGCGTTTCCCCAACCCTCTTTGCTGTCTTCTATCACGTGGGTCTTTAACACCCTTCCGGTCTGGCGTTTTATAATCGGAAGCTGTTGTACAGTCTGCGATTCAACCGAAAATCCGACACCCGTGCCGCACATAGAAAGATACATTATCTCGGCAAAATCCTCGAGTTTCGAAGGCGCAATAAAAGAACAGTTATAAGCCGAGACGTGGCTTGTGCGGGCGGCTTTACCCGCGCTCCACAAAAGCCGCATGGAGGGCATAACCTCTTGATTCAAAATCGCCTGACGGATTTCTTCGTACTCCTCCTCGTCCAACTTATCACCCAAGGTCTCTTGCATAAAGGCAATATAACGGTCGACGGTTTCAATCCAGGTTTCCCGTCTTCCCTCCTCGTCAATCCAACGCGAATAGGTCCGATAGTAAATAAATTCGGCAAGGGCATTCTTGAAGTATTTTTTACTTTCCCGGGCAAGCTCCTTCACGCGCTCCGGTACCAATTTTGCCTTTTGGCGGACATCGGCTCGCTTCTGGCGATAAATAATGTAGGCCTTCGCGGTTTTGGGAAAATCAAGAAGAATCAAAGATTCCTCCACGACATCCTGGATTTCTTCAATGTGGGGAATATGATTTTTAGGAAAGCGTTGGGCCAATTCCTTAGTCACCCGCTCCGCTACCCGTTCCGGATCTCTTGTCAAATCTCCTTCACCGGTTGCTTCCATGGCGCGATAAACCGCACGCACGATTCTGGTACGATCAAAAGGCACGATTCTGCCATCGCGTTTTCTGACCGATACAAATGGTGCGGTGATTCGAGGAGGCATGCCAATGTTGTCTAAATTTATGAGCGAGACTCAACGTCGAGCGAAATAAATTTAGCTACAACATTGAGCACCCCCTCCTTTTGCGCGCTT
>CAYPFS010000060.1:1579-3952 GCA_964410175.1 uncultured Candidatus Saccharibacteria bacterium | reverse complement strand
AAAGTATATGGAGGATGTGATGGGGGATCTTTACTCGACTATGATGAGGGTCGCCTGGCCTTTCTGGTTCAAGCAGAAGTTTGGTCATATGCAGAATGCGCTTCTAAGAGATATTTACGCGGGCTCTTCGGTAGTGGAATCTTTTTCTCAGATTATTATTACTTTGACGAGCACCCTGATATTTATCGCTTTTGCCTTTATGTTTTCGCCGTGGGTTTCGCTTCTTTTAATAAGCGCCGGGGTCGTCATTTATTTTATTTATACTCCGCTGGTTCGTAAGGTAAGAACCTTGGGGGCGGAGTTCGGAGCGAGGGAGCGGGAGGTAAATCATTTAATTGCCGAGCAGTTTTTGGGGATAAAATCCATAAAAAGCGCGGCTGTCGAGGCGGGGGCGCTAAAAAAGGGCAGGGAGCAAATACATGGTTGGCTTGAGCTCTTTTTTCTGCGAACCGTACTCCGGAGTCTAAATAGTGTCCTGGTTGAACCCATAGGAGTGATTTTGGTCGCATTCGCTTTTGTATTTTCTTACGGCAGGCCGGATTTCAGTCTGCAGGTTTTTGCGGCAACCGTGTTTTTGATCCAGCGCGCGTCAACCTATCTACAGCAGGGCGTTGCGGCTCTTGAGGGTTTTTTTGACGTTCTTCCCCGGGCAGAATACGCCCTGCGTATGCGAGAGGCGCTTCTTGAGGAAACCGAAGCCGGCGCCGGCGGCCGGGCGCAATTTCGCCTTCTGAATCAGATAGAGTTTAAAGACGTTCGCTTCGGCTACGGCAAGGGCGGGGAAGTACTTTCCGGCATTACCTTCTCTCTTAAAAAGGGAGAAATCGTCGGACTTATAGGACAATCAGGCGCGGGCAAGACCACCATAATTGATCTTCTGATGCGTTTGCTTCGACCGACCGAGGGGAACGTGCTGCTCGACGGGGTCAAGAGCGAAAATTTTGATATTGCGGATTGGAGAAGACGAGTCGGTTACGTCCCCCAAGATATTTTTCTTGAACACGATACTATTGAAAATAATATAAGATTCTACGACGATGGCCTTACGCAGGAAGAGATTAGAGAAGCGGCTAAAAAGGCCAATATCTATGATTTCGTAATGAGTCTGGAAAAGGGTTTTGAAACCGTGGTGGGTGACCGAGGGATTGCCTTATCGGCCGGCCAGCGGCAAAGGGTAGTTCTTGCGCGGGCGCTTGCGAGAAACCCGTCGGTTCTTCTTTTGGACGAAGCTACCAGCGCTTTAGATAACGAGTCGGAACTTCTTATTCAAAAATCTATCGAATCGCTGCGCGGGAGGGTTTCAGTATTTATTGTTGCGCACCGCTTGAGTACGGTTTTAAACGCAGATCGGGTTTTGGTTTTGGATCGAGGGAAAATAGTGGAGGAAGGAGCTCCTCGGAAGCTTCTTGAAGACCCGGCTTCATATTTTTCTAAAATGTACCATTTGAACGAACGTGAAAGGGAAAGGTAAAACAATTTTTATGACCGCGGCCACCGGTTCGGAGATCCGAACTTTTTTTGTGGGAGATTTCTGGAGGCTTGCCAAAGAAAACCCGAATACGCGGCTCGTGGTTTTTGTTCCGCAAGGGCGATTAGATGAATACTCTAAAATCTTTTCCCACGAGCGATGCATTTTTGAGCCCCTTCCCCGGCTTAACAACTCTAAAATCAAAGAGATTTTTCGCGCACTCTCTATTGCCGGTATCCCCACGCGTACTCTTAAATTTCGCGTTTGGATGAACTATTTAAACGGCGGGGGACTTATGGGGTTTTTAGGAAGGTACTTTATATGGATTTTGGGCCATACCCCCTTTTGGCGGCCCTTAATGAGGTTTATTGAATATCGTTTTTTTTACGACGATTACGTATGGCAAAGATATTTTCATAAGTATGAACCCGACGTTGTTTTTGCTGCGGGTTTTTTGAATGAAGAAGATTTGACGCTGGTAAAGCATGCCAAGCGCCGCGGTATTCCCTCGGCTGCCAAAATAGGCAGCTGGGATAATCTATCTTCCAAGGAGCCGATACGCGTTGTTCCGGACCTCGTCCTTGTGCAAAATAAGCAGATGCTTCAAGAAGCAAAAAAACTTTGCGGTATTCCGTCCTCTAAGCTCTGTGTGATAGGGGCGCCTCAATGGGATCGGTATCTCGATCCGGCCTGGCAGATGCCGAGGGACTGGGTCGCGAAAAAAATCGGAGTAAACCCAAAGAAGCGCTGGATAACATATTTTAGCGGCGGACTTACCGCATCCGTCATGGTTTTTAGCGATTTTCGCGGCCATATCGAGATGCTCCGTAAGGCTTTAAAAAGCGGAGAATTCGGCGACGCGCAAATTATTTTAAAAATCCATCCGGTGGAAGATTTTTCTCCCC
>CAYPFS010000060.1:0-1569 GCA_964410175.1 uncultured Candidatus Saccharibacteria bacterium | reverse complement strand
AGCGCTTAGCGCAGCGGCTTAGAGCGTGTTCGGAAACCCCATTTCTGCTGCGAGCTGGGAATTTCGGCTGCGGTATCCAACGGCTCGGACTCGACGTATTCTCCAATACGCCTCGTTCTCCGCCGGGATGCCTCGCTCGAAATTCTCAACCCTCGCTAACGAAAGCGGGTTTCCGAACACGCTCTAGAACCTAAAAGCTGGTTTTATTCGTTGTATTTTACGTAGGCCGTTAGTGCTAAAGCCTAAAGCCTAAAGCCTAGTTTCATGGTTAGTGATTTTCCGCGTGTTTTAGGGGTAGTGGGGGCGCGAGCCGACTCCAAATCCATTCCCCGTAAAAACATAAGACCGCTTTTGGGAAAACCGCTGCTCGCCTGGATTATTGAAGCGGCTCGGGCGTCACAATACGTGACGCGGCTTATTGTATCCACCGACTCTCTCGAATATGCGGAGGTTGCCAAAAAATACGGGGCCGAAGTGCCATTTTTAAGGCCCAGAGAACTGGCCAAAGACCACGTTCCGGATTTTGACTATCTGTATCACGCCGCAACCTGGGTGCGCGATAATGAAAATTGGCAGCCGGACATAATTTTGCGGCTCCCCCCAACCACGCCGCTTTGCCGTACGGAACACATTGATGAATGCGTAAAACTTCTGGTGAAGGATCAGGAAGCCGATTCATCCCGCACCATCACTAAAGTTTCCAAACATCCCTATAAGCTCTGGAAGATTAATACGGCCGGATACATTGAGCCATTTTTGTCGGAAGAATACACCGGGTTTCGAGACGCGCATAATATGCCGCGTCAAACCTTTCCGAGGGCATACCAGCATGTAGACGTGATTGCACTTCGCTGGAAAACTTTAGTGGAAGACAAATCCATGGCGGGTAAACGAGTCCGCTACCACGAAATTCCAAAAGAGGACGCTATAGATATCGATTCGGAGATTGATTTTATGGTGGCAGAGGAATTGCTTAAAAGGAGACTCAGCAGCGACACTAATCTACGAATACATTCGAATTTACAAAAATCCCCTACCGAAGTTATCTATCCGGAACTTTCTTATACTCTTACTGGGATATTTTATAGCATCCATAATAAACTAGGAAGATTTTGTAGAGAAAAGCAATACGCCGATGAATTCGAGAGAATGCTTAAAGATGGCGGCATAGCCTTTCAAAGAGAGCATCGACTAAATCGTCTGGATAACGAAGTTGGCGGCAATATAGCTGATTTCTGCATAGCAGACAAAGTTCTTATTGACTTTAAAGCCAAGAAATTTATTACCAAAGAAGATTACTTTCAAATGAAAAGATATTTAGAGTCTTCAGGATTGAAACTAGGGATGATTGTAAATTTTCGTAACACGTACTTAAAACCCAAAAGAATAGTAAACATTAGGGATTAGTAAATTTGTGTGTAATTCGTAATTAGTGCCGCTTTTATTATGTGCGGAATAGCCGGCATCATAGAAAAAAGCGATAAAAAACCCTCGCTTCGCAAATTGCAAGCGATGGTAACTTCTATTTCTCATCGCGGGCCGGATGACGAGGGTTTATGCGTCAAAGAC
>CAYPFS010000059.1:227-3956 GCA_964410175.1 uncultured Candidatus Saccharibacteria bacterium | reverse complement strand
CGTGAGAGCCAAACCCAATGTTGTGCTGCAGATAAGGACTAAAGAAAAAGACGGCTATGAAGCGGTACAGGTTGGTTTTGGCGAACGGAAGCCTGGAAATATAAGAAAACCTCAGCGCGGACATTTTAAAGATTTGGGAAATTTCAGATATGTGCGAGAATTCCGTCATACAGGGATCGAATCCCTGTTAGAACGGGGAGGGGAGATTGAGGTTTCAGTATTTAGCGAAGGAGATGTGGTTAAAGTAAGCGGGATTTCGAAAGCCAAAGGTTTCCAGGGCGTGGTAAAGCGTCATGGATTTCATGGAGCCCCGGCAACCCATGGCACTAAGCACGCCCATCGGGAGCCAGGTTCAATTGGGGGCGGCGGAAGGGCTGGGGGAAAAGTGAGGAAAGGAATGAGGATGGCAGGGCGCATGGGAGGAGAGAGAGCCACGGTAAGAAATTTGAAAATCGCGAAAGTGGACGTTGAAAATAATTTAATCGCGGTTCGGGGGGCCCTGCCCGGGCGCCGCGGCACCCTACTTGAAATTAGGGAGCAAATAAAATAGCGACTGTGTAGGTCGCATAAGAGGATTTATTGGGGGGTACGCTTTTTTGCGGGGAAAAGGAACATGAAAAAAAGGTAGCTCCCAAAAGCGTTTAGGTGAAATGTGATGAAAGTAATGAAGCGAAGTTCGGACGGAAGTTTTTGGAACTGCGCCACGTAGTCTGCTGGACTCGTACCAAAGAGAAAATAAGGGACGCCCAAGAACGAAACGGCGGATGCGGTTGAAAATATTACTAACAGTTTGGGATAGGGCAATCCGAAGATTGGACCCTGGTTGCGTCTATAGAATACATAGAGGGTCAACCCAAAAAATATACCGGAGAGCGATTCTTGCTGAAAAATGAAGTCAGGCACTGCTATCCTCCATACTAAAAATAACGAACCGACTCGATAGTAGCTTATTTATATATGAATGTCAAGATATATAATCAAGAAGCAAAAGAAGTGGGCAAAGCCGAATTGCCCGATGGCGTTTTTGATTTGAAATGGAATCCGGACCTGGTACATCAGGTGGTAACAAGTTACGCGGCCAATCGCAGGCGCGGGACGGCTCACGTCAAGGGGCGGGGAGAGGTTCGCGGAGGAGGCAAGAAGCCGTGGCGCCAGAAAGGCACGGGAAGGGCGCGCCACGGATCAATTCGTTCGCCTCTTTGGAGGGGCGGAGGAGTGACGCATGGACCGATCAAAGAAAAGGTGTACGTGAAGAAAATTCCAAAGAAAATGGCGCGTAAAGCTTTATATACGGTTCTTTCCGCCAAGGCCCGCGATAATGAAATTATCGTATTGGATGATTTGAAATTTACTGAACCCAAAACCAGACTCGCGGCGCGCATTTTTGAAAATTTGTCAAAGGTGAAAGAATTTCAAACTCTTGGCAAAGCCGTCTCCAGAGGAAAAAGAGGGCGAGGCGTTTTAGTGACTCTTGGGGGAAAAGACGAGAACGCGCGAAGGGCCTTGAGAAATTTACCCTACGTCGGCATTGAAGAGGCGCGCAATCTCAACGCTTACGAACTTCTGCAATATAAATATGTAATGTTTCCAAAACATGCCCTTGAAGTTTTTAAATAAATCCCGCGCCCGTCCGCAGGACGTTAAACCCCGCGGAAAGGATATTGAAACCGCTGAAGTGTCTCCGCAGCAAGGCCGTGGGGTTTTAAGAAAGGTGCGGGATAAACTTTCCGCTTTGGGCGGATCTGTTTCTCGCAGGAGAACCAAAAGAGAACCGGTCGAGGCGAAAAAAGAAACGAAAAAAGAAACAGCGGATGAGCCGTCCCGAGGTTTTAAAGAAAAAGAGGAGTTCAACCGGGTCTTTTTGGGCGTGCTTTTGCGTCCGCATCTTACCGAAAAAACCTCTTCGGGTGCTGAAAAAAATAAATACGTTTTTGTGGTTTCGAAAGACACCAATAGGATTGAGGTCAAAAAAGCGGTCGAGGCGCGTTACCAGGTCGAGGTGGCCCGAGTAAACGTAGTTAATACGCAGGGCAAAGAAAGAAAACGGGGAAGGCAGGTTGGTTGGAGGCCCGGTTATAAGAAAGCAGTTGTGACCCTGGAGGAGGGACAAACTATAGAAATACAATGAGGAAGTATAAACCAACAAGTCCCGCCCGCCGTCAGATGGAGGTAATCGACTGGAGGGCGGTCGCCCTGACGAAAAACCAACCGGAGAAAAGTTTGACTCGGGGTTTTAGGCGCGCGGTTGGACGAAACGCGTACGGACGCATTACGACGAGACACAAAGGCGGCGGAGTTAAACGTTTGTGGCGCGAGGTTGATTTCAGATACGATAAAATTGATATTCCCGCGCGGGTTGAGTCTGTGGAGTACGATCCCAATCGAACCAGCCTCGTTGCGCTTATTCTGTATCGCGACGGGGAAAGGCGTTACGTTTTGGTTCCGCAGGGTGTTGGGGTGGGACGCGAAGTGATGACTTCCGAGAACGCGCCGTTGGAGATCGGCAACCGGCTCCCGCTTAAAAAAATTCCCGTGGGGACCGCAGTTTATAATATAGAGATTGAAAGGGGCGGCGGCGCAAAACTTGTCAGGTCGGCGGGGTTGAGCGCCCTAGTGCTTGCAAAAGAGCACGAGTATACCCACATTCGGCTGCCATCCAAAGAGGTTCGGATGTTAAGAAGCGACAACTGGGCCTCGATCGGCTCGCTCTCTCGTCCCGAGCACCGCTTTATGACTATAGGAAAAGCAGGCAGGGGCCGTCATATGGGTGTGCGTCCTACAGTTCGCGGCAGCGCCATGAACCCGGTGGATCATCCGCACGGGGGCGGCGAGGGAAGAGCGCTCATTGGTCGAAGACGTGGGCCTGCTACACCGTGGGGAAAACCGGCGAGAGGAGTTAAGACGAGGAAAAAGAGGAAGAAGTCGGATAGATTTATTTTATCCCGACGCCTCAAGTAACCAATAACCAGTTACTAGTTACTGATTACTAACCTATGTCGAGAAGTCTCAAAAAAGGACCATACGTTCACCCAAGCATACTAAAGCATATGAAACGTGTTACAGCCGGCAGCCGCGTTGTGATAAAAACTTGGTCGCGTGATTCCACCATCACCCCGGACATGATTGGATATACCTTTGGGGTACATAACGGCCGGAGTTTTATAGAAATTAAAATTATGGAAGATATGGTAGGACACCGGTTGGGAGAGTTTGCTCCCACGAGAAAATTTGTAAAACATGGAGGAAAGATGCAGAGAGAACAAGAGCAGAAAGCCGAAGCCGCAGAAAAGGAGAAGTCGAAGGCATGATTCACGATTCACGTAACACGACTCACGAGACTTGTCGTGTATCGTGATACGTGTATCGCGCGTCGTGATTTATGGAAATCAAGGCCAAATTAAATTATTTACACATTTCTCCCCGAAAAGTGCGCCTGGCGGCTGGTGTCATAAAGGGTATGGAGACGAGGAGAGCTGAGCTTGAGTTAAAAAATCTCGCGAAGCGCGCAACAAGCCCCCTGCTTAAACTTCTGCAATCAGCGGTTTCGAATGCCAAACACAACTTCCAGCTTCCCGAAGAAGGTTTATACGTTAAAAAAATCGTAGTAAATCCCGGCCCAGTGCTTAAAAGATTTAGACCCCGCGCTTTTGGGAGGGCCGCCCCGATTCGTAGGCGGACGAGCAGGGTGGAGATTATTCTTGATTCGAGAGTTGGGGCTTCTCCGGTTAA
>CAYPFS010000059.1:0-217 GCA_964410175.1 uncultured Candidatus Saccharibacteria bacterium | reverse complement strand
GCGCGCCTAAAGAAAGTTTCGCCCGTGATTCGCGAGGCGAGGCCGGAGGAAATAAAAGAAGAAGCGGCGCTGCGGCCCAAAGAAGAGAGTCGAGAAATCCGGCCGAGGCCGAGACCCAAAGAGCCGGGATTTGTGAGAAGGGTGTTTAGGCGTAAAGCGATCTAAAGGGCTTTGTCTAAATTTCCGAGCGCGAAGCGCGATGGAAATTTAGGAACAA
>CAYPFS010000058.1:770-3982 GCA_964410175.1 uncultured Candidatus Saccharibacteria bacterium | reverse complement strand
CTACGATCCGGGATCATCGCGATCCCGATCCGGGAGAATCCGTGGGGCTGTATCTAGATAAATCTTCGGTTACCCTCACAAATGTAACCTTCTCCAACAACAAAACCGGCGTAAAGGGGGTGGATGGCTCCTCGGTCGCGAGTTCAAGCGTGGTTACTTTCTTCCCTCCAGGAAGCAACGATACGGATGATGATCCAAGTTCGCTAATACCGTAGTTGAAAATGAATCCCGTTACCACGGGCTTACGCCCGTGGTAACCATTAAGACGCTCCGCTGAACGAAACGACACTTCCTCCACGGGCTTACACCCGCGTGGTTCCCGTGGTAACGGGATGAAAATAGCCGAGACACGTGTCGGCTATCTAGTTTAGCAGGCGGCGAATGTCATTCCCGATGGCATATGCCACAAGCGTAAGCAAGATCGCAACTCCTGCTTTAATTACCGCCCCCTGCGTTTTCTCACTCAACGGTCTTGTCAAAATTTTGACAACCTAACCTTAAATGACGTCAAGAACCCTGCGGGCCAAAAAAATTGCAGCCGTCCTCAAAAAACTCTTCCCCGATGCGAAGATTGTTTTGAAGTACTCAAATCCCTGGGAGCTTCTTGTATCAGTAATACTCTCCGCCCAGTGCACGGATAAAAAAGTGAATGAAGTGACGGAGAAACTTTTTAAAAAGTATAAGACGCTCGATGATTACCTCGGGGCCAACCCCAAAGAATTTGAAAAAGACGTAAAGCCGACCGGATTCTATCGCGCCAAAGCTAAAAATATTCTAGCGAGCGCCAAGCTGGTGAAAGAAAAATTCAAAGGCAAAGTTCCCTGCACCATGGAGGAATTGCTGACCCTTCGCGGAGTTGCGCGTAAAACCGCAAATATTATTTTGGGAAACGCCTGCAACACCGTCGTGGGAATTGCGGTGGATACGCATGTTCGCCGCCTTGCGATAAAACTCGGGCTTACCGACCGCGAAGATCCGGTAAAAATCGAGCAGGACCTAATGAAGCTCCTGCCCAAAAAGGAGTGGTTCAAACTTACTTATCGCCTGATCGAATACGGCCGCCAAATTTGTCCTCGGCGAAAACATGATTGTAAAAATCATCCTCTAACCAAGATTTATCCGCAGGCGGCAAATAACTGGCCGTAACCCGTTCTCTGATCAATAGCTTTGCATCACTTGACGTGTATTGAAGTTCCACTTCAATAGGGTTGATTTCTCCGGGGATTACGCGCCGTTCTCTAATCAATAACTTTGCATCAACAGCTTCAGAGCGGGGACACCGTGACAGTGTCTCCGGCCGTGAAGAACGGCTGAACGGCCGAGATCGGCCCAACCGGGAGTAGCAAACCACTACTCCCACTTTTATTTATTTGTCTAAATTTTGCCCGCCATCCATTCTTACGGTGGGCAAAATTTAGTCCCGACCCCGATTAAAAATAGGGGTCGAGGATCCTCGATTGCAAAGCAATCGGGACAACCAATAAATAACCCCGCTTTAATTTTGCGGTCTCGGTTATCCTGCGGCGCGCGTGCGCGAATAGCGCATCCCTTTATGGGCGAAGCGCGCCGCCACGAATTGAAGTAGGGGTAAAACGGATCCTCACAACCCCGTGCTGTCAAACGCAAAATTAGGGCGGGGTTATTTTACGTTGCCCAAGCCCCTTGCCCCGCGCTAATTTTTCCTTACTTCATTTACTACGCTATAGCATGGTAAATGAAGTAAGTTATTGCGTTTAAAACTCAGCCGTGGTTCGGGATAGTTTCCGCGGGGTTGCCTCCGGCTCCCGCGGCAAGAAAATTCTTTAAAGCGGGGGAACCAAACCCCGAGCGACCCCTGTGGATAACTCGGCTTGACAGCGGTTTGACGCCGGAGTATATCAGAATATAAGGAGAGCTGGCATTTGAATCGGCCACCGTCGAGCACCATCGCTCACGCATGTGGGGCGAACCGAACACCAGGCCACAATGCCACCTCTCCTGCTACACAGGTCTTTTACAAAACGCGTTACCGCGCCATCATCCATCACAATTCGGCGACTGCCTCAGGGTAGTCGCCATTTAATTATAGTCTGTCCGAGACAACTTTTTGCCTCCCACTTATTCTTATCACTCCCTTCCCAAGCACAACTTTACCGTCCTTGGCGTCCACCAAGACCGCGTCTCCGGCTCGCATTTTTCCGGAAATTATTTCCTGCGCCAAAGGATCGAGAATCAAGGTTTGGATCGCGCGCTTAAGAGGCCGCGCTCCGTAATTGGGATCGTAACCGGATTCGGCAATAAATTTTTTAAGCTCCGGCGTAAAGCTTGCCGCAATCTCGCGAGACGCCATCCTTTTTTTGACCAGATCGAGCTGAAGCTCGGCGATCCTTTGAACCACCGCCTGACTCAGCGAGGAGAAGATAATTACTTCGTCCAGCCTATTCAAAAACTCCGGACGGAAACTCCGTTCAAGCGCAAGCCGGATTTTGTCTTTCATCGCGCCTTCTTTTTGCTCTTTGGTATCCTCGTCCGAAGCAAAAAATCCGATGCGTCCGAGTTCTTTCACATACTCGCCCCCGATGTTTGAGGTCATAATAATTATGGTATTTTTGAAATTTACCATGCGGCCTTTGGCGTCGGTCAGGCGGCCGTTATCCAAAATCTGCAGCAAAATGTTAAACACCTCCGGATGCGCTTTTTCAATCTCGTCAAAAAGAATAACGGAATAGGGACGATGTTTTATAAGTTCGGTCAGCTGTCCGCCCTCTTCGTAACCGACATAGCCCGGGGGAGAGCCGATAAATTTTGAGACCGCATGGCGCTCCATAAACTCTGACATATCAACCCGGATGAGCGCCTTCTCATCACTAAACAAAAACTCGGCAAGGGCTCTTGCCAGCTCGGTTTTTCCTACTCCGGTAGGTCCCAGAAACATAAAGGATCCGATGGGACGGTTTTCCTCGGAAATTCCGGCGCGCGCCCGACGGATGGCGTTTGCGATTTTCCCGATCGGCTCGTCCTGTCCTATCACGCGTTTTCTTAACTCCTCTTCGATTCGCATGAGCCGCGAAGCCTCGGTTTCTATAATCTTGGTTACCGGAATATTGGTCCAGCGCGCAACCACCGAAGCAATATCTTCTTCCGTAACTTCGCCTCGCAGGAGTTTACGGCTTGCTTGAAGTTTTACCAACTCGACTTCGGATTCCCTCAACTGGGTTTCAAGCTGCGGAATT
>CAYPFS010000058.1:0-760 GCA_964410175.1 uncultured Candidatus Saccharibacteria bacterium | reverse complement strand
CGGCAATATCCGATTCTTGCCGCGCGGTATCAAGAGCTTGTTTTAAGGCGCGGATTTCGGCAATGGTGTCTTTTTCCGATTTCCAATCATTCTCCATCCCGCGGATGGAATCCTGCAACGCAACGATTTCTTTCTCAACCGCTTTTAATCTCCTCCGCGCCTTGGGTTCGGTTTCTTTCTTTAACGCTTCTCTCTCAATTTCAAGTTTGGAAATTTTTCGGCGAGTCTCATCAAGTTCTTTGGGAACACTGTCTATTTGCAGCCGCAGGGAAGAGGCCGCTTCGTCCATCAGATCAACGGCTTTGTCCGGGAGAAACCGATCGGTAATGTAGCGGGAAGAAAGGTTGGCTGAGGCAATCAAGGCCCCATCGGTAATTTTTACTCCATGGTGCGCTTCGTAGCGCGCTTTTAGCCCCCGCAGAATCGCGATCGTATCTTCCACCGAGGGCTCGTCCACATAAACCGGCTGAAACCGGCGCGCAAGCGCAGGATCGCGTTCAACATGGCGTTGATATTCTCTCAAAGTTGTCGCTCCAATCGCGCGAAGTTCTCCGCGGGCCAGAGCCGGTTTTAACATATTGGACGCGTCAATCGCGCCTTCAGCCGCTCCTGCGCCAACCAAGGTGTGAAGCTCGTCGATAAATATAATGTATTTGCCGCCGCTCCGCTCAATTTCGCGAAGAATGGCGCGGATCCTGTCTTCAAATTCGCCGCGGTATTTGGTGCCTGCTACAATCGCCGCAAGATCAATCGAGATAAG
>CAYPFS010000057.1:0-4324 GCA_964410175.1 uncultured Candidatus Saccharibacteria bacterium | reverse complement strand
AATCCAGCAAACGCGGTGCTATAGCACCGCGTTTGCTGGATTTCCTAATGATCAGCAATAATCAACATTGTGGCCAACACTCGATATTGATCAAAATATGAAGCTTTAAAACACGAAGCTTAGCTTCGTGTTTTGAGGTAACTAAGGTAACTGTGGATAAGTAACGATTAACATACGGGGGGCTTATGTTATAATAACTCTATGGGGTCACCAAGTTCCAGGGTGTTTCGCCTGATTTTATGCTCCGCGGCGATTGTTCTCGTTGTGGCTTTTGTGGCTATCCTGGTGTTCTTTGGCAGAAAAGAACCCAGGCATGCTGCTGAAAACAGACTTTTTTATCCTCAAAGAATCGCCTCCGAAACCGCAAAAATCGATACGGATAATGACGGCCTCAAGGACTGGGAGGAGGTTCTATACGGAACCGATGCCAAAAACCAGGACACCGACGGCGACGCTACCAAAGACGGGGAAGAGATTCTTGCGGGCCGCGACCCCGCAAAGTCCGGCATAAAGAATTCGGAAGGCGAGTGGAGCGATGCCGTAAAACCCTCCTATGTCTCGGCCGGGAACGAATTCAAGGAAAATATCACCCAAACCCTGTCGGAATCCATAATCCCCCTCTATCTTGCCCAGAAAAGAACCGGAAAATCATTTGATCCCGATGCCATAGCCGAGGAGCTGATCGCGCGCGTAGAAAATTCGCTTCTCGCCGAAGAATCAAAGGAGCCGGAATTAAAAATCGTCGATGAGGGAGGAACAACCGCAGTCAAGTCGTATCTTAATCGCGTTGCCGAAATTTCCCAAAAAAATCTTTTAAACTGGGAGCAGGATCCGCTCGCGCTTTTTGCAAGTATTACCCGGATGGAGGAGCTTTCGAAACCCCAGCTCTCGCGTTTTGACCCCTATATTTTAAAAACCGACGCCGCCCTTGAGGAATTCATAAAGCTTCCGGTTCCGCGCCCCTGGGCCCGTGAGCATCAAACGCTCGTAAAAAATATTCGAGTCCTAAATTTGGGGCTTAAGGCCATGCGCCAGAGCGACCGAGATATGTTTTTAGCCATAGGCAGACTTCGGCCCTACCTCGACGCCGTGGAATCATTAGGAAATTTAATTTCGTCCGTAAAAGAAAGGCTAAGCAGAGAGGGGATTGCTTTTTCAAAAAACGAACCGATGACTAAACTTCTTGCGCTGACCCCATAAGCCGTAGACTAATTACTGGTTACTGGTAACTAGTAACTAATCCATGTTTAAACTCGGAGGGACAAATTTTCAAAAATTCACGGCTGCCTGCTTGCTTGCCACATTTATCGGTGTTCAGGTTTTAGTCCCGATCCGATCGGCCGAGGCCACTGATTTCGGCGGGGCCTGGGCCCAATTTACCCAATTCAACCTCAAAGAATGGGTGCTTGACCCCATTGCCAATGCTCTCGTCGTGTCTCTAATCCAGGCCTCGGCCAACACGATGATAAACTGGATCAACGGCCAGGGCGCAGGGTTTGTGCCTAATCTAGAACAGGCACTGCGCCGCGAGGCGGATAGGGTGGGGGGAGAATTTATAAATCAACTCTCCGGAGTAAATCTCTGCGGAAACATAGGATCATATCTGAGGTTTTCTCTCCGTTCGCCCAGTCTGAGGCAGGAGCTCGAATGCACCGCAACCGAGATTGTCGAGAATGTGGAAGATTTTTACCGAGACTTTGATCGCGGCGGCTGGCCGGCATTTCTAAAAATTGCTTTTGAGCCCCAGAATAATCCTTACGGCGCGTATTTTCTTGCGTACGATGCAAAGATTGCGGCAGAATCAAGCGCCCTTAACGCTCGCCGCGCGGAATTCCAAATCGGAAGGGGGTTTCTGGGCGTAAGAAGGTCGGTTCAAAGATGTGAAGACTTTACTGACGAGAGCACCGGAACCCCAAGCCAAATCTGCCGCACCGAGTACGTAACCCAGACTCCGGGGAGTCTGGCGGCAGACGCTTTAAGCAAGGCTTCATTCCTGGGTCTGGATAAGGCGCTCCTGGCCGATGAAATAAACGAGGCAATTACCGGCGTAGCCATGGCTTTTGTCAACCGCTTTGTGACGAGGCCGATCTTTACCCGTAGCAATAACAATATCGAGGCTACAGACCAGGGATACGGCACGGGCCAGGAAAGAATCCAGGCCTACGTTGAGGAATTTTGTACGATCGAGGACAAAATGTCGGTTAAACCGGCAAGAGAGTTTATCCAAAATACCCTGCCGGCGCTCTACGATATGTTCCCTCCGCAAGGCAAGTTTCTCACGCAAAGCTACTGCCACACCCAATTCTTCAATAAGAAAAACGCTGTGCCCATGGGAAGATGTATCCAGGCTTGCTACCAGAAAACCGCGGAGCTTGCCAAACAGGAAATCGCAAGATCGAGAGACCAAAGAAGACAACCGCCAAGCTGGGCAAGGTATCTTGCCGAATTCTCAACCGGCACCAGTTTAATAGGCGCGGATCATATAAACCCCGCAACCGGAACCTGGTGGGACTTCGGCGGTTTGGGCGGCGGACCGAGCGAAGAGGAGGAGGAGGAGGAGGAGGAAAAGGACAAGAAAAAAAACGAGGTCTGCGCAACACAAGAAGAAATAGAAAGATTCCTTAGAGAAAATCCGGGCGATGAAGGCCGCCTTTCTTCGGCTTTTCCTTGCTAATAAGCCTTATATAAATCATGGGAATGGTTTTGAAAAACAAAAAAATACTGCTGGCTCTCTTGATAGTACTCGCGGGACTCGGACTGATTTTCCACTTTACTCTGGCCGGCAATCCAACGCCGGTTCCGTCAAATGCCGGAATTGGCCAAGCAGGAAAAGGCGCCCTAACCGGATTTCTAACCGGCTTTTCCTCAATGGGGCTCGTGGTTGCGGTCCTATATTCTTTCAACCTTATACTTAACGCGCTTTTGGGCCTTGCCGGCTCGCTGCTCGACTACTTGTTTTATTTAAACCTTGCCGCTCCGATAGATATTCCCCAGGTTCTGCAGGCTTGGGAGCTGGTAAGAGACATTGTAAATTCTCTTTTAATCCTGGTCATACTCTGGATTGCTTTCACTTTTATCTTTAATATCCAAAATCTTGGGGGGCAAAGACTTTTGGTAAGAATCGTAATGGTGGCTCTGGTTATTAACTTCAGCATGGTCATGGTAACCGCGCTCTTTTCTTTCACGAACGCCCTCGCGGCGCCATTCTATACGGCCCTAAACCAAGGCAAAATCTCCGATTTTATGGCCGCGGGCAGCAAAATACATACTACTTTCGCCACCCTAGATCCCTCGACCCTCGATGACTTCAAGGAGGAACTGGAGCGGCTCGAAGCTCAAACCACCACGACCCAACAATCCCAGGGTTCTTCGCTGGGGTCCAGCTTTGCTTCAGCCCTTGGCATTAAACAGGCAGAGGCCGGTTTCTTTATACCATTTCTAATCGCCTGGGGCCCGGCCATATTTGCCTGGGCCGGAGGAATAGTGGCAGGATTTACGTTTTTTAACCAAATACTTGCGCTTGGTTTATCGGGCCTCATGATTTTTCTCTTGTTCTCCGCATTTTTTTCAATGATCGTGCTCCTTGGACTCCGCTTAATGCTGGGGGTATTTTTATCCGTGCTTGCGCCGGCCGCGCTTCTCCTTTTTGCTCTTCCCGGAAGATTCGGACAAAAATACTGGGATATGTGGTTAAGCAATCTGGTAAACTGGGCGTTTCTTGCGCCGGCCTTCTACTTTCTGCTTTACGTTGCGATGCTCATGTTAAATCTCTTTAGCACAGGCGCGCTCGCGATCTCGCCAATCATCAAGAATCTTCCCATTCACGCAGATATGGTGTCCATGATAGGCATCATTATCTCTCTCCTCTTTGTTTTTGGGGCAATATTCATTGCGCGCCAGATGGCTGGGGCAATCGGAGAAACCGCCATTGGCTATGCCAAAACCGGAGGAAAGTTTGTCGCGGCGTCGGCAGCCGGAGGCATTATGGCTGTTGGCGCTCGCGCTATACCGGCCCTGGCTGCAAGAGAAGGAGTTCAACAAGCGCTCGGCCGCCTACCCACCCTTCCCGTACTTCGCGCCATTCCCGGAATTGGCTGGACAGGGGCCTATGCCCAGCGGCGCCTGGGCGCAGCCATTGAAAAACGGGGTGAGGGGGTCGAGGCGGAAAAGGCCAAAGTGGCTGCCATGAAGCCGGATCAGCTGGTGGGTCAAACCAGAGCCGCCCTTACCAATGAGGCCAAGGTGGGAAGGGCTATGGCCGCTGCCGAGAAAGGCAGGTTTGGCGATTTCACCCCGGACGAACAAAGAAGATTGCTCGAACTTG
>CAYPFS010000056.1:0-4508 GCA_964410175.1 uncultured Candidatus Saccharibacteria bacterium | reverse complement strand
CGAGGAAATCGTGAGAATTGCAGCAAGCATCAAAACCCATGTCTTTTTCAAAGTACAGCCCCTTTCCTTTGTGATCCTCAGCCATTCTATCCCCATTGGGCCAAAAAGGCAACGTTTTAGACCGTATTATGGTGGTTCCCCATGCCTACTTGACATGGGGTTACCCACCTGATACTCTATTAGATATTCGACTAAAGAGTGTACTAGTACACTTATATCTACGTTTATATTCACCCTTATATTTGTATTCATGTTTGAGAGTAAAGCATTTAACCGAGTAAAAAACAGGAAAGAGTACGAGCGTGAGTTAACCGCCCTTATTCAAAGGATTTCTCACGACCAAAGGTTTTTGCGGGAATTTCTGGTGGATCTTCTTTCGCCCACCGAGTATAGAGAAATTGTTTTGCGCTGGCAGATTGTAAAAGAGCTGTACAGAGGCGTATCTCAACGGCAGATTGCCAAAAATCTTCACGTCAGTATCGCAACCATAACCCGCGGTTCCCGTGAATTACTCGATGGTGGCGGCGGCTTCCAAAAAGTACTGAAAAGGTTTTATTCTCAAGCAAGCGAGTGAAGAATAAATTTATTTGGAAAAAGTTTTGTTTGCGTTGGTGCCTATGCGCTTTCAAAAGCGCATAGGCACCAACACGAATTTTGTGTTGGCGTTCTTTAAATAACCAGACAAGAGGAGGCGTAAAGATGGACGCAAAACATTTTCTGAAAGATCACGCTTATCAGAATATTCCGCTTACCTATGATGAGGCGTATTCTCTGGGCCTTTCTGTTCTTGAGGGATGCGTCGGAAATGCGTTGGCGCAAGTTCAAAGTATCGCGGTATTGTCTGCGCTCCTCACCAAAGCCACCCACGCTTGGCACTGGGATGGGGCGTCGGAGCGGCATCACGGCCACCGGTTACCCGAGACTGCCGCTGAACAGATTGCCGGTATTTGCGCAGCGGTGTTTCAACATGATATCGCAGTATCGGAATCCGGATTTTTGGAGCCTAACGTTTCGTACGCGATGGATAATTGCGGGATGGGCGGCGATTTGATAGTTACGGCAAACGTAAGCACAATCGCGGCCTTAGTTGCCGCTGCGGCCGGAATCGCGATGTGTAAACATGGATCACCCGCCAATGCCGACCAGGGACGCCATGGCAGTTCGGATTTCATCGAACTGCTTGGTATAAATACGTGTGCTGACAAAGGTGATGTCGAGAGATGTCTTGAGGAAGAGAATTTTGCTTACACTGAAGCTCTTGATACCAGGTACAAAAGGATTCACTTGCAGACGCATAAAATCGCCATGCTCCCGCATATGAACGATATCATCGGCCCCATAACCAATCCTCTCCATCCTCGACTTATGACAAGGCGCGTGGTGGGGGTTAACCATCTTATTCCGCCGCGGGTGATGGCAGAAGCGTATCGAATCCTCAATACTTGCGGGATAACCCATCTTCGGCACGGTGTATTTATTCGCGGATTCATAGACAACCGTCGTTATGAAGGCATGGATGAAGTATCCATTTGCGAAGGCGGGACACAGGTCGCGGAACTTCGCGCCGATGAAATCCGGGAGCGGTATTTGAACGTTTACGATTTCGGCCTCAGCCCCGTATTGCCGGCGGAGATATCTCCACCCAACCGGATGGGAAAAGGTAATTTTTCTCTAGGTATTCTGAAAGGAGAAATTACGGGCGCTCCTCTTAAAATGGTTCTTGCCAACGCCGCACTGCTTTTTTATCTTGCCGGACGCTCGCAAGATTTGAGAGAGTGCTATCAAATGGCAGAAGCCGTACACCAAAGCTATGGCGCGTATGAAAAGGCGCTTGCCGTTCGTAAGCGGCTTCCAAGACGAGGGGGCGATGCTTTATCTCATCGCCCCGCCTATTTAATTTATAGAACGCGTTTATGAATTTAATTAGAATTTTTAAGAAAAACAAAAATATAATAATAGGCGCGATTCATCTACCGCCGCTTTTGGGATACAAAAATTTTCCCGGCTTTGGGGTTGCGCTCAAAAACGCCCTTGCCGATTTAAGAGCTTTTGCAAAAGGCGGGGTAGATGGAATTATTTTCGAAAATAACTACGATATTCCCCATAAAATTTTTGTTAAGGAGCCCGTGGTTAGTTCCATGACCTTTTTGGGGGAAAAATTAAGAAGAGCGACCAAGTTGCCTTTAGGCGTGAGTGTTTTATGGAACGACTATCGCGCCGCATTATCCATAGCTAAAACCCTTGACCTGCAATTTATTAGGGTCTCGGTTTTCGTGGATAAAGTTAAAACAAACTATGGAATCGTAGAAGGAGAGCCCGAAAAAGTCGTTAAATTTAGAAAATCAATTGAGGCGGAGAAAATTGCATTGTTTACGGACATCCATGTTAAACACGCAAAATTATTATCTAAAAACAGTCTGATTTCTTCTGCCCAAGAAGCTATTAAAAATAAGTCGGATGCGCTTGTTGTTACCGGCAGGTGGACCGGAGATGCCCCAAGTGTTGAAGCAATAGAAATTCTTCGTCAGCACATAGGCGCTTTCCCTATTTTAGTTGGAAGCGGGGCAAACGAAGACAACGTCAAAACCTTGTTTCGTTTTGCCAATGGTGCGATAGTAAGCACTTCGCTTAAGAGCGGAACCGTAAAGAGAAAAGAGATAAACGTGAAGCCGTACAGGGCAAGAATTGACTACTCAAAAGTCAAAGAGTTGGTCCGGAAAATATCTTGAGCTTCGATTTTAAAAAAATCTTCGAATATCGGCTCTAAATCTTGGACGTTTTGATAGTCCCTTTTTGTTATATGGGGTTCCCATCGAGCATGGCCGAAAGTCTTTTTGTTTTGTTACTGCGGTAAATACAGAGAATATTTTTATTTAGACTCTCTGCCTTTGCTACCTCGTAACCCACGCCTAAACTTGGCGTAGTTGCTTCAGCGACTACCACATCTGCCTCGTTCAGCCAATTAATATCTCTTTTGTATATTTCACCGCTATCCAGCGCCTCTCCGTCTTCGGTTAAATTATGATCGGATAGGTGTCGGTCAAAACAGCACCGTATTTTGAAAGCAGGCGGATAATTTTTCCATAGAGCTCTTTATCCTCGCGGCCGCCTCTTATAGAACCTGCAAAATATATTTTCATCCCGTTAGAAACAGGTCGCGGTCGCCACGAACCAGTTTTAGATTAGTACGATAAATCCCATTAGAATTTGAGTAGGACATTGCCATGGTTTTACGCGACCGCGGCTTCTAACGGGATTCATATAAATAAAACTGGGACTAACGAATGTCTCCAGTTATAACGTGGATTACGTCGTCGCCGGAAGCGACAGCGTTCTTTTGGCCGAAGGGCGTTTCATAAAGGCCGTTAGGGCCCGCGCTTATTACAAAAACGTCGTATGACCACTCGCCTGATTTTTGGCCTTCAGCGGCTCCGGCCGCAGCATCGGTGGCTGCACTAAGAAAAACCGTATTCATCAAATATTTCTTTCCCCACGGGTCCGGGCCGATAGGAGCGGTTAAATATGCTCCACGCCATCCGGGAACCCTGAATGAGCCAGGGTGGCTGGCTATATTTTCTCGCGGCGTCGGGTATACCGGGGTATTTAGGACAAACTGGTCACGCATGGTGGCGGCCGTGCCCCCGTCGTTATGCCAGTTTATAGAACCGCCGTTTATTTCACCATTTGAAAAGCTCGCAGCTGTAACATCAGACGAAATTACGTCCGGACCGTCGCTTTCCAAGAGATCAACCCTGTTGGTTTTAGTGCATGAGGAGGCCGCATCCCGTCTTAAACAAGATTGACCGATATCGATTCTCAAGCGAGTTAGGGTTAGGGCGATAACCTCCACGTCTCTTCTGGCCTTGACGTGTCTTGCTGTATCCATATAGTTGCCTATCGCGGGCACTAGGATTGCAACCAGCAAGGAGATTACGGCCACTACAATGGTGATCTCGATGAGCGTAAAGCCCTCCGCGCGATGGTCGGTCTTTGACATCTTCTAATCTCCCTTCAAAGGTCTTTGATTAGTCTATGCGGATCGGGTTAAAAAATCAATGCCCCCCTAAAGTTACAGCGATTTTTGGTAATTAGTAATTGTCCAAATACCAATAAGTCCATCCCGAAAACGGATTTTTGCTTTGGGAAAACTTTAAAATAATGTCCCCTTCTCCGAGGTTAAAAATTTTGATAGAATTGAATTACAGATATGGAACAACAACTACATTTATTTAAAAAACCCCTTACTGATTATTTCGTTATTTCATTACTTATTATTGTAGGGTTTGTTTTATATGCCAATACTTTTCAAAATCAAATGTTTTGGGATGATGACGACGGTATTCTCAAAAATCAATATATTCAAAACTGGCAATACTTTCCAAAATATTTTTCCGAAAATCTCATTGCTGGGGCGGGGTTTTTAAGTAATTACTGGCGACCGATTCTGCTTTCGGTTTTCTCTTTGGAATGGCATCTCTGGCAAGACTGGGCGCCCGGATATCATTTTG
>CAYPFS010000055.1:3680-4563 GCA_964410175.1 uncultured Candidatus Saccharibacteria bacterium | reverse complement strand
GCTTGCGGTTCTGCCGCTGCTCGTCTATCTTTTCGGCCGGGTATCGCTTGTTAGCCCCATAAGCAATGTTCTGGTGCTTCTGGCGGTGCCTTATTCAATGGCATTAGGTTTTCTTACCGGCTTCCTCGGATTTTTGTGGGAGCCGGCCGCGCAAATTTCGGGGTGGTTTAGCTGGGTTCTACTGGAGTATAAAATTAGGGTGATAGAATTTTTTGCAGTTTGGCCTGCGGCATCCCTTGAGTTGGGAAAGTGGTCGGCGATTCTTATCGTTGCGTTCTACCTATTGGTTTTTCTTAAAGTCAAAAGACGGCGCGTTCGGTACTTGACGTAACATACCTTCTTGAGTTATAAATGTTTAGCTGGCTTTGAAAGGGGATACCATGACGCGTGAAGAAAAGAGGGTCTTTATTTTCAAAACATTCGGAGACGATTTTCTTTGTTCTCCTAGACCAGAATTTGAGGGTAAATCTTTGGCCGAGTTAATGGATGAACCAGGAATGCTTGGAGAATGGATAACGGATGTGGTTTGGCGCATACTTTCCCGAATACGTGGAGAATTGGAGGTATATTAACATGCGTTGGATTGGGTTACTTTTTGCAGCACTTGCGGGTGTTCTACTTTTCTGGCAACTCAAGGGGGCGAAGGGCAGCGGTATGCATGTCTTAAGAGGCCTTGCTATTGGCCCGTCTGGCGCGACAAGTATCATTTTAAATATTGTCTGGGCAAATGCAGCCGGCAAGCTTGTATGGGACGTCCCTTTTCTGGTTCATGTTGTCATTGGGAGTAGTTTTCTTTTTTACTGGTTCGTCGCTTGTCTTTTTGGGGTGGTCCTTCTGGGAAGGGGTGGCTCGATCCTTTCACATCGACGCATGACATACATAC
>CAYPFS010000055.1:2235-3670 GCA_964410175.1 uncultured Candidatus Saccharibacteria bacterium | reverse complement strand
CATACATACAGATTGCACTTTATATGTCCACGGTTCTTTCTGGATTTGCGATACCCGTCTGGCGTAGATACTTCCTGGCTTAAGTCGGGGAGTTTTCATTTGTAATTCTTAAAGAAGCGTATACAAATGAAAGGATATGGAGAAAAGTCGCAGACATCTCAGAATAATTCTCTTGATGATCTTGGGCATCAGCGCCGCGGTTATTTGGTACGCGGTTTTTTATTTCGAGGCCCGCCAAAATTTGCTTGTTACCTTTTTCGATATTGGACAAGGGGATGCAATTTTTATCGAAGTCCCCGGCGGTAATCAGATTTTAGTTGACGGGGGGCCGGGGGACAGGATTTTGGCAAAGCTCGGGCGAATCATGCCCTTTTGGGATCGGTCAATTGATCTTTTAATTCTTACCCATCCCCATGCAGATCATCTTGACGGGCTGATAGAAGTTCTCAAGCGATATGATGTCGATATGGTTTTAGAAACCGGCGTAAACCATTCGATACCGGAGTATGAGGAGTGGCACCAGCTCGTCAAAGAAAAAGATGTTAAAGCGGTCATCGCTAAATCAAGACAAAGAGTACGCCTTTCAGGTTCCTCGCATCTGGCTATACTTACGCCATTTGAAAGTTTTGAGGGCGCATCGCCAAAAGACATTCATAACTCAACGATTGTTTCAAAGCTTGTATACGCCTCAACGACCGTATTGCTGATGGGAGACGCAGAGAAGCAGTTGGAATATCGTTTACTTTTCTCCGGCATTGACGTTGATTCGGATATTTTGAAAGTAGGACATCACGGCTCTAAGACCTCAACCTCCGAAGAATTTTTGAAGGCAGTTTCGCCCAAAACAGCCGTAATTCAGGCGGGTCGGAATAACCGTTACGGACACCCGACCGGGGAGGTCTTGGATCGTCTCGCGGCTTTGGGCATCAAAACTCTAAGAAACGATTTGGGGGGAGATATTAAAATGCGCAGCAACGGCCTTAAGTTTGACATTTTGAAATAGGAAATCCCGCAAACGCAACGCTATAGCGTTGCGTTTGCGGGATTTTCGGTTTGCCGCGGACTTGTTTTTTGGGATAAAATGTTTTAGGTTAGAACCGTGAAGAATTTTTCTTTTCCAGTTTTCAAAACCAAGGTTGAGGGTGTTTCTCAGAAATTCCAGCTTGAAGATCCGGTTTGGCGCCGGAAATATTTTGATTTGAAAGCCGGTCCGGAGATTGAGAAACTGCGCGATTTTCTGCAAAAAGGAAATACCTTTGTGGGATTTTTGCTCGGCCCCAAAAATTCCGGTAAGGGAACTTATGCCAAGCTTTTTATGGAAGCAGTGGGTGGAGAGCGGATGGCGCATATTTCGGTGGGAGATATTACTCGAGCAATCAAAAAGATCATGGAGACCGAAGGGGGAAGGCGGGAACTCATCGATTACCTGAAAAAG
>CAYPFS010000055.1:1446-2225 GCA_964410175.1 uncultured Candidatus Saccharibacteria bacterium | reverse complement strand
AAGCGGCGCTTGAGGAAATTTCGACAAGTGGACAAACGAAGCACTGGCCTACGGAGTTGATTCTCGCCCTGGTGCAGAGAGAAATTGACCGTCTTGGGAGAAAGGCGATATTTATTGACGGCTTTCCGAGAAATCTTGACCAAATCTCTTATTCTTTATATTTTCGGACTTTGATCGGCTACCGCGATGACCCCGATTTTTTTATATTTATCAATGTGCCGGAGGCGGTTATTGACGAACGGATGAAATATCGGGTTACCTGTCCCAAATGCCAAAGTCCACGCAACACCAAATTGCTTCGCACTAAAGAAGTGGGCTATGATAAGGAGAAAAATGAATTTTATCTTCTCTGCGATAACCCCAGCTGTGAAGGTTTTGGCAGAACCCGCATGGTTGCCAAAGCCGGAGACGAGCTGGGTATTGAAGTTATCCGCGAAAGGCTGGAGATGGAGGCCGAAGTCGCGCGAAAATTGGTTGACCTCCAGGGAGTCCCTAAAGTATTTTTGCGAAATTCAGTTCCGGTTGCTTCGGCCAAAGAGTATGTGGATGATTATGAAATTACCCCAAGCTATCGCTACGAATTTGAAAACGGAAAAGTTATAATAACTGAAGAGCCGTGGGTGGTCGAAGACGATGAGGGTGTAGAATCGTACAGCCTACTGCCGGCTGCCGTGACTCTCGCCTTGATTAAACAAACGCCGCAGGTTTTAGGATTATGAATGAACTTGATCCTCGTCTACATTTTGTAGTTGCAACCGCCATTATCGTCAAAGACGGCC
>CAYPFS010000055.1:523-1436 GCA_964410175.1 uncultured Candidatus Saccharibacteria bacterium | reverse complement strand
GACGGCCGCTATCTTATCGTCAAGCGCGCCTTGCGCGAGAAAGCTTTTCCGAATAAATGGACCGTGCCGGGAGGAAAATTGGTATTGCATGAATATAAACACCTTCCTCGAGTTGAGGGGTACGTGGGCTGGTACGACGTGGTGGATTGGGTGCTTAGAAAAGAAGTTAGAGAAGAAGTGGGTCTTGAAATTCACGATCCTGATTATGTTTGCGACGTGATTTTTGTAAGACCCGATGGATACCCGGTGGTAACTCTTTCCTACTGGGCGCATTATAAAAGCGGTGAAGTAAAACTCGGTAAAGATCTCACCGAGTATGCTTGGGTCAATTTGGAAGAAGCCAAGAATTACGACCTTATAAACGGAATTTGGGATGAGTTAAGACGAGCTGAGGAGAAGATAAAAACATGACATAAGGAGAACTACCCTGCCGCAAAAACGTCGCTTTAGCTCAAGCGACGTTTTGGTTGCCCCGTCTTCCAAGAATAAGGCGTTTAGCATGAATCCAGGTGGGTCGCCGCAGTCCCGATGGATACCGGGACGCTATAAGCATCCCCAAGAAAAAAGGTTGTCCTAAAGCCTGAGTTCTTGAAAGCGGGGCCAATTTTATTATAGCACCGGGCGCCTCGGCCGCGCAATATATAGAAGTCCTACTTTTCGAACACGGTATCAAATTCTTTCAAAAGCGCAAAAAACTCTTGATCTTCCGCAAAACGGGGATTGGCGTTTGCGCGATCCGTTATAGCAGCGATGGCCTCTTTGTGCGATTTCTTGCTGCGCCGTATCTCGGCGTCGTAGTGGTCGAGTATTATTATCATTTTTTCCTGCCGGTCAAAGGCCGCGTTATCTCCGAAATCCCTTCTAAATTTTCCGTCAGGCGCAATAATAGCTTCAGGATTAACCCCTTCCATTA
>CAYPFS010000055.1:0-513 GCA_964410175.1 uncultured Candidatus Saccharibacteria bacterium | reverse complement strand
GGTGGCTCGCTACGCCGGCCGCCGCTTCGAGCGGCACTCCCCGGTCTTTTATTATATTAAAACCCCAACGCGCGTGGAGATTGTAGAACTCCCGCATGCTCATTTGGGGGTCAAGGCCCATTTTGCGGAAGGCCTCGATTCGAGCCGCGCTGTCGGAGCTAAAGAATTTTTCGAAAAACTGCTCGACGTTTGTTTCGCGGGTGTTAAAAATCCCTTCCACCGCATACATTTCGGCAATAAGTTTTTGTTCGGCGGGAGCGGCCCCCGGCGGACCGCTTTTACCAATGTCGGTGAATAGGGTGCCTATAATTATGATCCGTTTTTCCAAAGCGGAAAAAGCTTGCCCCGGTTTATGCCCTTCGTACCATTTAAAAAACTTTTCGGCCCGATCAATAGAGGTAAATTGGTCCTCGATGGTTTTGGTGATTTTTGCAAGCAGCCATAGCCGATCCAAAACACCTTGCTCTATTTCCTCAATGCGAAAGTTAACCCGTAGAAGGGCAGCATTGAGTC
>CAYPFS010000054.1:4429-4636 GCA_964410175.1 uncultured Candidatus Saccharibacteria bacterium | reverse complement strand
GAGTTAGGGAAGCCGCATCTGGTTTAAATAAGCTTGCAAAAGAAAAGCGATACATTTTTACCAAAGAAGCCTACGCGAACTTTGAACCGGTATTCTATCCACCCCCCAAGTTTTCCTCCCGGTTTCTCTACGAGTCTTTCAGGTCGTTTCTTGCGGCTCTTCCTAAAATTGAGAAGTTAGCCGAAGAAAAGTTAAGAAAGATAATTT
>CAYPFS010000054.1:0-4419 GCA_964410175.1 uncultured Candidatus Saccharibacteria bacterium | reverse complement strand
AGACCGCCGAAATCAGGAGGTTTCTCGAGGGAGCGGTTGAAAGGGCGTTTTCTGAAATAGTCAAAGGAGCTAAAGAAAAAGTGGAAGTTATTGTGAGTTTTCTTGCGCTCCTTGAGTTGGCTCGGCAGAAATTTATAGATCTGCACCAGAGAGGGATTTTTGAGGATATAACTATTAAGAAACTTTGACCAATATACGAATGAGCACCAATACACGAATATCAAACAGTGATGCAAAAGTGATATATCCGGAATTGTCTTATACACTGAACGGTATATTCTATAGAGTGCAAAATAAACTTGGAAGATTCTGTAAAGAAAAGCAGTATTCTGACGCGATCGAGATGGAGTTAAAATACCAGAATTTAGAGTATAAGCGTGAGACGAGGCTACCGCAAATTTATGACGGCAGAGATCTAGGAGGCAACACAGCCGATTTCGTAGTTATGGGCAAAATTCTTATCGAGGTAAAAGCTAAAACATTTATAACCCGAGAGGACTTCTTACAGACATTACGTTATATTAAAGCAGCCAATTTACGTCTGGGGCCGCTTGTCAACTTTCGCAGTCGTTATTTACGAATTCGTCGTCTACTAAATTAGACGAATTCGTGTATTGGTGTAAATTTGTGTATTGGTATGGGTCTCAAATCCATCATCGAAACCATCCTTTTTGTTCACGGCGAACCGGTCAGTCTCGAAAAACTGGTTAAGGTTACGCGCGCTAAAAAAGAAGATGTTACCCTGGCGCTCGGAGAGTTAAAGAAAGATTACGAAGGTAGGGGACTCACGCTTTTGGAAAAAGACGCGGAGTGGCAAATAGGTTCTAATCCGGAAAACGCCAAATACGTTGAAGATTTCGTAAAAAGCGAGTTTTCCGAAGAACTCTCTCGGGCGGCTCTTGAAACCGTCGCCATAGTCGCTTACCAGGGGCCATTAACTCGCGCGGAAATTGAGTACGTCCGCGGGGTCAACTCCTCTTTTACCTTGCGGAATTTGCTGCTCCGCGGCTTGATTGAGCGGATTGAAAATCCCAAAGATGCGCGTTCGTACTTATACCGGATAAGTTTCGATTTCTTAAAATATCTCGGGGCAGCTTCCGTGGAGGAACTCCCCGGGTATGAGGAGTTTAAAAAACAAGAGATCGGGGACTCAGCCATACAGTGAAAAAACTAATTCCTCTTGTCGCCATACTTGTTATAAGCGTCTTGGTTCTTCTCTCGGAAGTTAAGAAAGAACCTGCGGCAGTGGCAGTCACTCAAGGAGAAAGATTTTGGAGTTGGGAGCCGGAGCTTAACGCCCACGCTTATCTCGTTAAAATCGTGGGTGAAGAAAGACTGTTGATGCAGCAGCGTACGCAAAAAAGGCTTGCCCCGGCAAGCCTTACCAAGTTAATGACTGCCGCAGTTGCTTCTCGCTTAATTCCCGCCACAGCCAAAATTTCGTTAGATGAAAGGGCAAGGATGCCGAGGGAAGAAGGGGAGAAGCTTAGCGGGATCCGGGTGGACGAAGAATTCAATTTGCAGGGGGCGCTTTCGCTTCTCCTGGTTGGTTCTTCGAACGACGTAGCGCGGGCGCTTGCTTTTGCCGGAGGCGGGCCTTCGCCCGCCGAAGCTTTGGCCCGCGGAGGCGGGGAAAAATTTATAGAGCTTATGAATGAACGCGCGCGAATTTTGGCCTTTGGCAATTCGCATTTTTCCAATCCCGAGGGGCTGGATGCCGAAGAGCATTTTACGAGCGCGGAGGATCTCGCTCTGCTTGCTGAATTCTTGTGGTATAATTATCCCGAGATCTGGAGCATTACAAGAAATATCGAAGCGAGAGTAACGGCGGCTTCGGGCAGAACCTACGTGGTTCAAAATACCAACGAGCTCCTGAAGGAATTTCCGGCGATTTTGGGCGGAAAAACCGGCTTTACGGATAAAGCGAGAGGAAATTTAATCTTGCTGTATCCGGTGAAACCGGATAGAGTTGCGATAATTGTGCTTCTCCGATCCGAGAATAGGTTTGGAGACGGGCGAAAAATTATTGGATGGCTTGAGGATATATGGACGTTATAAATGTAATTAAAGTCTTTGGTCTCTCTGCGGCTTCATTCGTCGCCGCGATTTGGTTAACCCCGCTCCTCACGCGCTATATGTATAAATATAAACTCTGGCGTAAAGAAGTGAGGAAAATTTCTCCGGACGGTTCTAAAACCCCTCTTTTTGCCGCGCTGCATAAAGATAGAGAAACTCGTGTGCCTCGGCTCGGGGGAGTACTCGTTTGGGTAACTACCCTGGCCCTAGCCTTAGTCGTCTGGGCTATCGCTAAAGCCACGGATAGCATTTTTTGGGACAAGGTAAATTTTCTCTCCCGGAATCAAACCTGGCTTCCCGTATTTACCCTGGCCGCCGCTTCGCTCCTTGGTTTAGCCGACGATCTTATGCAAGTTTTTGGTAAAGGAAGTTACGTTGCCGGAGGGATTAAATTCCGTCATCGGTTACTTGTGGTATTTTTAATCGCGCTTGCGGGAGCTTGGTGGTTCTACGCTAAACTTGGTTGGGAAACCATTTATATTCCCGGCTTCGGGGATTTTTTCATTGGCGCATGGTACGTTCCGCTATTTGTCGGCACCATGATTCTTGTTTTTTCTTCAAGTATTGTGGATGGGATTGACGGTTTGGCCGGAGGGGTTTTTGCTTCTATTTTTGCGGCTTACGGCGGGATAGCTTTTTTCCGCGGGCAGATTGACTTGGCCGCTTTTTCCGGAGTGATTTTGGGGGCGCTCTTGGCTTTTCTTTGGTTCAACATCCCCCCGGCGCGCTTCTACATGGGAGAATCTGGGATGCTCGGGCTTACCACCTCTTTAACCGTAGTGGCTTTTTTGACGGATTCGGTGGCGGCGCTTCCTATTATCGGTTTTATTTTGATGGCCGAGGTGGCTTCGGATGTTATCCAATTTGTTTCTAAGAAGTTCCGCGGAAAAAAGGTATTTTTAATTGCACCGATTCACCATCATTTTGAGGCCCTGGGCTGGCCTCCATACAAGGTTACGATGAGATTTTGGGTAATCAGCATGGTAGCCGCTATTCTCGGAATGGCGATAGCCCTGATTGGCAGGTAGGTTTATTAAGATTTATTAAGGTTTAGTAAGGTTTGATAGGCTTATCCAGCACATAACGATTTATGTGCTGGATTTAGTTATCCACAGATTTCTATTTACACTTCAAATGCCAGGTCTATAATTAACATATCCGTATCGAATATGAATTACGAAAACTCTTCTTTAGTATCCCTGTCTGAAGCGGCAAAAGGAACCCCGTATTCGGCCGACTATTTAAGATTGCTTGCAAGAAATGGAAAACTTCGTGCGACCAAACTCGGCAATGATTGGTTCACTACGCATGAAGCGGTTTTGGAGTATGTACAAAATAAAGGCAAAAGGGGTATATCCGCATCGGATATTGATAGAACCCATGAGCCGCAAACAGATTCTAGAAGATTTAAATTTAGTTCTTGTTGTACTCATAATTACGCGCTCGCATATCTCCTGGCGGCTTTTGTTATAACAGTTCTTGTCCCGGAAGAATTGGTAGACCATGCCCGTTCGTCAGTTTACGGCGCACTAGGGGAGGCAAAGGAGACGCTCATTGCGGAAAAAGATGGGTTGATACAGAAGGCAATCGGGTATCAGAAGAAATTTTCCGTTTGGCAAATACAACTTGACCAAGAAATCCAAACCGCTCTAGAACATGTTCGGAAACCCCGTACCTTGCTACAATTGCAGAATTTCGGCTGCGACACTCAACGGCTCAAGCTCGACGTATTACGAGATACGTCTCGCTTTCCGCCGGAGTGTCTCGCTCGAAATTCTGCAATTTCGCTGCGGGTAGGGTTTTCCGAACATGTTCTAAACTCCGCCCGCTTCCTTAATCATAAACTCTCCCAATCCACCGCTGCCGCCTCGCAGGCTTTTGAAGATAACCTTAATAATCTGAAGAATAAGTGGGAAAGCGTTGTCCGGAGATCCCAAAAGATCCTCCGGGATATGGCGTATGGAATTAAGACTCGGGTATCTTTACTCCGCGATCGGTTCCTCGCCCTACGTAGAGTAGTGAGCCAACCCCGACAAGAAGACGTTGGAAGGGAAGTTCAACCTTCCCCTGAAACTGAAGAAACCCCAAATATAAGTGTAGAAATCCAGGCTCCACCCGTTCTCTCTGCCCCATCTCTTCCATATCCCACTCTCGTCCAAAGAGTAGTAGAAACCATCCGGGAGTTAAGAACCGAGACCAGAGTCCTGGATAAGGATACCATCCAGCGTATCGACAGAACCTTTGAGGATATAACCTCCAAACTCTCCTCCATAGGTTCAAGAGCAGACTCCGGCATCCGTATGGTCACCCTTTCCCAGAAGATAGACAATCTCGACAGCGTTA
>CAYPFS010000053.1:2765-5097 GCA_964410175.1 uncultured Candidatus Saccharibacteria bacterium | reverse complement strand
TACTTTGAAAAAGACATGGGTTTTGATGCTTGCTGCAATTCTCACGATTTCCTCGGTAGAAGCCGGAGTTGCGGCGCAGGTGCCGCAGATTCCAAGCTTCCTGCTGTCGAAACAAAAAATAGAACAGGGTGACACGTTGGTCGTAATTCTCCAACCTTATTCTCACGGTCGTAGAACCGTCAGAACCGTCGTCAGGGTATTCGGCAAAAACTTTAGGCCGGACACTCTCGGCATCGTTTATATCAAAATTGATCCCAATACCAAACCAGGTAAATACACAATTTGTCTGGTCGAGTACTACACCCCCTGGTACTGTACCAACATCGAAGTACTAGCAAAGCCGCGTTAATGCGGCTATATTTATAGTATGACTGTCTCTAAACCAATCTTTTTCCATCGCGGAAGAGAACTTTATCCCGCCCTGGAACAATTAATTTCGGAGGCGGAGAACGAAATCCTTCTGAATTTTTATATTTTCAAGTACGATGCCGTCGGCAAAAAAATGCTTTCCCTACTTGAGGAAAAGGCAAGAAAGGGCGTTCGGGCAAGAATTATTTTTGACGATATGAAAAAAAACAGCATCCCCCCGGAAGTAAGAAAAACCCTAGCCCGCTCAAGCCTCGAAACCCAGGCTTTCCGCCCGTTACGCGACTACTTCCTAAAACATCCCGCCTCTATTTTATACAGAAACCACGTACGTATATTCCTCATAGACAGAAAAGTTTTTGGTCTCGGCGGGATATGTATAGGCGAAGTATACGATGACCGGGACGATCTTTTTTTATTAAACAAGGTGGACCATCCGGAAAGCATCGCGCAGTTTTTTGAATACTTGTGGCAAGCCGGCAATACTTGTTCAAGTTACCCATTTCGGCTAGAGGAGGGCGCCACACCCCAAATTTGCGAGGGAACCGAACTTCTAATGTCCGGCCCGCGGCTCGAAGAACAGAAAATTTACGAGTGGACGCTTCAAGCTTGCCGCGGGGCAAGGTCGCGTATTGCAATTATAACCACCTGGTTTTTCCCTCCCCGTGAACTTCTCCGGACGATAATCGAAGCCGCAGAAAGAGGGGTTAAAATCACGGTCATTACCCCGCTTCGCAGCGACAAAGAACATTACGACGGCTTCCGCGCCCTACCCATGGATTTATTGCTTAAACACGATATCAAATGGTACGGTACGAAGAAATATTTCCATCAGAAATTTCTTCTGGCGGATGATAACTGGCGTTTCGGAAGTTCCAATTTTGACATTATTGGCCTTAAGAGAAACTATGAGCTCGACATCTGCGGAAAGGGCGGGGAAATATTGGGGCGTCTCGAGGAAAACTTACGTTATCTCTTAAGAGACCGCGAACCTATTACCAGCCACCCCACCCACTTCACCTTCAGAAAATTCAGCACATCAATCTACGGATTGCTGGAGTATTTCTTTACGGCCGGGTAGAATAGGCGGGCACGATTCCGGGGCAAAAAGTTAATGATGCGGAAAAAGATAAAAATCGGAATTATCTTTGGCGGCAAGTCGGCGGAGCACGAAGTTTCTTTACAATCCGCCAAAAATGTTGTTGAAGCGTTGGATAAAAAAAAGTACGAGCCGGTCCTTATCGGTGTGGATAAAAGGGGTCGGTGGTTCCTAAATGACAACTCCAAGTTTCTGTTGAGTTGCGAAAATCAGAAACTATCCCAATTTAACGGCAGGGTAGGAAAAAACGTTACTCTTGTTCCCCAGGACCGACGAAGGGTCGTGAGTTTGGATATACGACGATCCACTAAACCCGTTGACGTAATTTTTCCGGTGCTGCACGGGCCTTTTGGGGAAGACGGTACGATTCAAGGCCTGTTGAAGCTTGCCAACATTCCGTTTGTCGGAGCGAGCGTTTTAGGTTCTGCGGTAGGGATGGACAAAGACGTAATGAAACGCCTGTTGAGGGATGCCGGAATACCAACTGCTAAGTTTATGACGATTAAGACAGATGGCGTCCCGAGTTACGATAAAGTTATTAAAGATTTGGGTTCACCGTTTTTTATAAAACCGGCCAACCTGGGATCGTCCGTTGGTATCAGTAAGGTTAAGGACAGGGCTGGTTTTAAAAGAGCAATCCGCGAGGCGTTTAATTACGACCGTAAAGTTGTGATCGAAGAATACATTGATGGCCGGGAAATCGAGTGTTCGGTTCTTGGAAATGACAAGCCGATTGCCTCTCTTCCGGGTGAGATTATTCCCAGACACGAGTTCTACTCCTACGAAGCAAAATATATGGATGAAAACGGGGCCGCACTCGAAATCCCCGCAAAGTTACCGGAAAAAATCGTGAAAAAAGTACAGTTC
>CAYPFS010000053.1:0-2755 GCA_964410175.1 uncultured Candidatus Saccharibacteria bacterium | reverse complement strand
GTTCCTTGCGATTAAAACCTTTAAAACGCTCGAGTGCGAAGGAATGGGGCGGGTTGATTTCTTTCTCAAGAAAAACGACGATTTGTTGGTAAATGAGATTAACACCATTCCGGGATTTACTTCAATCAGTATGTATCCAAAGTTGTGGGAAGCCACAGGAATTTCTTACCCAGAACTAATAGACCGCTTGATTAATTTAGCGCTCGAAAGATTTAAAAAAGAACAGAGACTTAAAACATCTTATGACTAAAGTCCCTTCCGGGGGAATGGAGTTTATTCTAGTCTCCATATTGCGATCGATCTCCGGAGACTAGAATAAATTTTCAGGCAAATTTAAGGCAATTCCTTCGTTATAACAACTCTGCTGTAATGCTCGAACCCTCCGGGGTAACCGGAAAATTCGAGGGAATAATTATTTTTTTTAAGCCATTCTAGGTCTTCTTCTCTGAAAAAAGAGTCCTTTTTACTCACGGGGGCCATATAAAATTTCCCTCCCGGCTTCAAAGCGCCTAAAATTTGTTTCACCGCCTCCATCCTTTCTTCGTGATTATTAAGATACCAGGAAATGGACCACAGCGCCGTTGCCATATCAAATGATTCCGGCGCAAAAGGTAATTCTTGGGCCCTTGCCGCCACAGAGCGTTTTTGCCATTTGGGGTCTTTAGCTATCCAACCCGCCAGACCCTTTCTCCTGTACCATTTTTTTAGTTTGGGATTTAGGGAATAAACCTCGGCTCCGTACTTTGCCGCCTGTTTTGAGAACAACTCTTTTGCGCCGGAACCAACATCTAAAATTTTTTTATCCTGTATATCGTAAACGGAAAAACCAAGCGTCATCTGATATTCCCGGAGGCCTCTATCGGTAAGAATAGAGAAAATTTCCGCACTTTTCCGATCCAACCGGCGCTCAAACGGTAGGGGGGCGTTTTCTATGGGTTTTATTCCTTCTTTAGACATAAATTCCGCCTCACCGAAAAAATGCCGAGACGAAAGATCAAAACGCCACTTTCACCGGTTTGGCTTCGGTCTCCGATTCGAGGTCAAAAAATTCGCGCTTTTCAAACCCAAAAGTCGGGGCTAGGAAATTTACCGGAAAAGACTGGATCAGGGTGTTGTAGCTCAAAACCGTGGAGTTATAAAATCTTCGGGCGGCCTGGATTTTATTTTCGGTATCGGCAAGCTCGCGCTGCAAATCCAGAAAATTGGCGTTGGCTTTAAGATCGGGATAGTTCTCGGCCACGGCAAAAAGGGTTTTAAGAGTGCCCGCCAAAACGTTTTCGGCTTCGCGGTGCTCTCCTACCGAGTGCGCGCCCATGGCTTGGGTTCTTGCGCGGGTAACGTTTTCCAGCACCCCCCGCTCATGCGTCATATACCCCTTAACCGTCTCCACTAAGTTAGGAATCAAATCATAGCGGCGTTTTAACTGCACCTCAATATCAGACCAGGCTTCATCAATTTGGTTTCGTTTACTGACCAGGGAGTTATAAATCCAAATAAGCGCAAGTACGAAGGCGGCGAGAATGGATAATACAATATAGAGAGTGGACATGTTATCTCTAGGCTTTAGGCTTTAGGCTTTAGGTACCCGAGATTGCCAGTACCTGGCGTCTAACGCCTAGGGCCTAATATCATTTACGTTCCTCTAATCTAACCTTAACCTCAAACTCTTTATTCTCCCTAAAAACTTTCAACGTCACCTCATCCCCCACCTGATGTCTTTGGATGACAGAGACCAGGTTATTTTCCGGCGTAAGTCTTTCTCCCTGAAATTCAAGAATAATGTCCCCGGCTTTTAGTTCTGCTTTTCCCGCAGGACTCCCCCCAACCACCGCCGGATCTTTTTCGTCCCCCGAGAGCCAGGCTCCGTAATCCCTTGCGAGTTTATTTTTTTCTGCAAGTTCGTCTGTAAGCATAACGTATCGTACCCCAAGAAACGGATAAATGATCTTGCCGTAGCGCTTAACGCTTTCGAGATCGCGCTTCGCCTTATTTACAGGTATGGCAAAACCTATATTTTCCGCTCCCTGGGCAATAGCCGTATTTATACCGATCACCTCGCCCCGGATACTTAAAAGCGGCCCGCCGGAATTTCCAGGATTAATGGCGGCATCGGTCTGGATCAACTCCTGCAAAAGTTCAGACCCGGACTGCAAGCCGCTTGCCACCACCGATCTTTGCAGACCCGATACCACGCCTACCGACACGGTATTGCGAAATTCCCCCAAGGCATTTCCGATGGCAATAACCGCCTGCCCGGCTTTAACTTGCGATGAGTCTCCGAGCCGCAAAGCCGCAAAGCCGGATCCTTCTATTTTGAGGACAGCTAAATCCTGCAGGGGATCCCGCGCGAGAACCTTGGCCGGTTTTTTCTTTCCATCGTTAAGAAGCACCGTGTACTCGGCTTCTTTATCCGATACCACATGTTTATTGGTAATGACAAGTCCGTCTTCCGATACAATAAAACCGGTCCCGGAAGAAAATTCCTGTTTTTGAGTGCCTTTTTGTCGAAATTGCGGGATACGAAAACCCGACCCTTCGTCTCCGAAAAATTGACGGAAGAAGGGGTCATCCGAAAAAGGATCAACGAAAAAACGCTCAACCACCGGAACGTCTTTGGTGGCGACCACGCTCACCACCGAAGGAGAAACCTCTTCAACCGTCTTCACCACCAACTCCTCCTGGCGCAAAACCCGTTCCTCTATCTCTTTTTGAGTAATAGTCTCCTTAATTTTCTCCAGGGGTCTTGAAAAAAGAA
>CAYPFS010000052.1:0-5098 GCA_964410175.1 uncultured Candidatus Saccharibacteria bacterium | reverse complement strand
AGTACGTCAGCTTCCCAAGCTGAAAGCAGGGGTTCGATTCCCCTTTCTCGCACCAACGAGGAAATTTCAAGGTTTCGGTAGTCGCCTCGCTTCGCTCGGCGACCATTTCGTATTGAATTTTCGGGGCAAAAACGAATTGGCGATTTCGTAAAATATGGTTCGAGCCGATTGTTTTCAGAAATGTTGTCATCTCCAAGTAGTTTTTGGTGGAAAGCAGTTTTTGGGCTTGATTCAAGCCCAAAACAAACTCACGGGCCGGTTCGAGCCGCGATAACCCTTTTTGTTCAAAATCTCGTATTTTCTCTCCAAGCTCGATTTTTTGAGTGAGTAGTTTCTCTTTCCGCGCCTTGTAATCGGTGGCAGAGATAACCTCGCCAAGATATGCGTCAAGAAGTTTTTCGAGCTTTGTCTCGATTTCCGCTATTACTGTTTTGAGATTTTGAACGATGCTCACCAATTTCTCTTTTTCTTTCAGATCATCTTTATCAAGTTCTGCTAAAACTTTTTTCGTATCGCGGCTCGACAAAGAAACTTTTTGAAAGAAGATTTTGATTTGTTCTACTAGATTTTCTTCTCGCAGAAAATGCTTTTCTTGGCACAGCCCCTTTTTCTTAGTACATCGGTAATAGTTATGACCTTTTTGCTTTTCGGCAGTTATTGAACAACCGCAAGAGCCGCATTTCATTAGGCCAAGAAAAGCAAAATGATGCCCTCTGATTTCTTTTTGTTTTCCTCGCTTCGCCATAACTTCCTGATATTTTGAGAAAATTATCTCTGGCAAAAAGAGGGTAGAATTACGACTCGCCGATTTTGAGGTTAATGAGGGCGACACTTTGGTTTTGGAGGAGTGGGACAAAGACAAGAAAGAGTACACTGGACGAAAAGTTGAAGTCGTCGCCACTTATATCCTCAAAATCAAAGACCAAACTTTTTGGTCGCCGAAAGAAGTTGAAAAATATGGCTTCCAGATTATCCAATTTGAACCGAAACAAAAATAATTATGGCTAAAGATTTTTCAAAAGACTTAATCAAAGAATATAAACACTGGTCTATTTACGCTCATTCTAATCAGGGCTATCTTGGGCGTTGCGTTGTGTGGTGCAAACGCGATGACGCTCTGGATTTGGCCGACGCAACTTCCGAAGAACAAGCAGAATTGTTTTTAGTTTTGCGAGATTTGAGAGAAGCCGCCAAAAAAGTTTTTCAGCCTGATTGGTTCAACTATTCATTTTTAGGAAATGAGACGCGACACTTGCGCGGCCATTTCATTCCTCGCTACGCAAAACCAAAAACATTTATGGGTATTGTGTTTGAAGACAAGCTCTGGGGACATAACTACAAGACTGACCATGGTTTCAAGACCCCCCCTGAATAGTTGAGGGGAGTTATAGATAAATACAAATCAGTTTTGTAGTGTCGCCACTGAATTTTTTTGAGCGAGGGCGGCTCGGCAGGGGGGCGCGAGGGAGGGATGCCGAGCCGCCCGAGTCGAAGCGAAGCCCCGCCGCCCTGTTCGTCAAAACAGAGCCGAGCAGAAAAACGTACCTTTCCTTTTATTAGAAGAAAAAGTCGGCGCGCGCAAAATTAGGAAAATCGCAAGGTGCGTTTTTCTACGAGGCAGTGCCGCCGCTTTGCGGCGGCTAGCGGCGGACTTCCGCAGTTCAGGAATTTTCGGTAAAATAAGTACGAGCGGACTCAAAAAGATACAGTCGTCAAAATCGGGGCGGGTCAATTTTCCCGCTCGAAATAGGTTCACGCAAGGTGTATAATTACACCAGAATTTATGAAGCCTATTCTTTTAGAAGAGCTTGTTTCCCCCGGATGTCATATCTGCAGAGAATTTGAAGAATTTTGGCATTCCGTAGAAAAAGACTGGCCCAACGTGATTTATAAAAAGGTGGACGTTACCACTCCGGAGGGGCAGGATATGGCGCAAAAGTACATGATTTTTTCGTCCCCGGGGGTTATACTTAATGGAGAGCTTTTTGCAAGCGGAGGATTCAACCGTGAGAAATTCTTACAAAAACTAAGAGAGTTATCACAATAAACTTCCATGCAGCTATTGCAGAAAATGAAGCTCCGCGGGCAAGCCAGTGGCGTCCTCGGATCCGCGTTGAAATCCGCGGGCTTGCCCGTGGAGCGAAATCCCGCACCGAAGACCATTGCTCATCTACGGGTAAGCTCGTGGTCTTCTGGTGCGTGGATTAATCCATCGTGGGCGCTTCGCCTCGGTCTAGGGCTAATGTATATTTATTCCGGCTATGATCTTTTTTACAACCCCCAACATTGGTACGGATTTGTTCCGCAATGGTTTTCCAGCGGGGTTACAAGCCTTGTTTCCATCGAGGCTTATCTTCGATTCCAGGGCGTGGGTGAATTCATAATCGGTCTTTTATTTTTAGCCTGGTTTTCCGGGGCATGGGGCGTGAGAATTGCTTCGGCGCTTGCCGTTCTCGAGATGGCCCTAATCATTATTTTTGTGGGGATTGATCCCATAACCTTTCGCGACATAGGACTTTTGGGGGCGGCCATCGCGATTCTGGGAATTTCTTTTCAAGAAACACGGACGGATCTCGTTCGTGACCGCGATCGCGGCCTCGCGGGCTCAACCAATCAGGAGCATTAAAGTTAGTCTTCGGATAACACTTAACGGCAGCTCGTGACGCGACCGCGACCTGTCACTAACGGGTGGATCCCTCGCCGTTCCCGCGGTCGCGGCCTCGCGGGCTCAACCAATCAGGAGCATTAAAGTTAGTCTTCGGATAACACTTAACGGCAGCTCGTGACGCGACCGCGACCTGTCACTAACGGGATGGAACAAACCAGCAGACTTAGGACAATTTTACTAGCGACCACGTCTGGCCTTTTTATTTTCATTATCTTCGGGCTTTTATGGGCGTTTTTTTTGGCCCCCGAAAGACCGGAAGGTTTTGGCTGGTACTTTTTTAGTTACGCTATGGGGCTTACCATGATTGTGCTTCCCTGCACTCTGCCTTTGGCGTTTGTGATTGTTCCCCTCTCGATGGGCAAAGGAATGGTTAAGGGTTTGGGGATCGCTGTTTTTTTCGGACTTGGGGTCGCAATTATGCTTAGCGCGTATGGAGTTGTCGCGGCGGCGCTGGGAAAAGTGGTGGTGGGCTCACTCGATGCCCCTTTAGAAACCGTAAAGAACTGGACTTATTTTTTGGCGGGCGCGGCTGCTTATCTTTTTGCGCTGGGGGAGTTGGGTTTGGTGCGTTTTCGTATGCCTTCCTATAGCGGAGCCGCGCCCGCTTTTATTCAAAAACAACAGGACTATTTAAAAGCCCTTTTCCTTGGACTGTTTCTCGGAAATATTGGGGTGGGGTGTCCTCATCCGGCAACTCCGCTTATTCTCGTTGAGATTGCTCGCTCGGGCGAGGTATTTTATGGATGGTCGTTATTTTTTGTCCATGCAATTGGACGAGTTCTTCCGCTTTTCTTGCTTGCGTTTCTCGGGATTCTCGGAGTTAACGCCCTATCATGGCTTGTCCAGCGAAAGGATAAGTTAGAGCGCGCAACCGGTTGGGCAATGATTTTTGTCGCGGGATTTATAATGACCTTAGGCCTTTTTACTCATGATTGGTGGGTTAATTCCGGCCAGCATACGTTGCTTGAATCAATAACACAGGAGGAGAGATTGCTTGGCGTAATTTCGCAACGTCTGCAAACAGCCGCGCCCCACGCTCATGGTTTGGAGGAGGGGCCGGGGCTTTTAGGCCTGCCGTTGAGGTTAGGAGATTGGTTTCTTGTTTTTCTTTGGGTGCTCCCGATATGGTGGTATTATATAAAAAGGAAAAAGGAGCTTGAGGCCGAGATAAGGGTTTCTGCCGCGGCACCAAGTATCACAGCGTCATGACCGAAGAAGAAAAAAAAGCGAAAAAGGATGCGTTACGTTGGCATTTTTGGTTTGCCCTATCGTTTTCGGCTTTGCTTTTGGCGGTTTTTGTCTGGTATTTGCCGCTTCGTTTTCTTCACAGCATCGAAGTTAATAATGTTGGGATGTACGCGGACCATGCGAACGGCGGAGACATCGCTCACGGCCCTTCGGTATACCATGAAGAGGGTACCGTAAGCTCGGGAATTGAAGTGAATCTGAATGCGACGCCTGCGCCATTTGCCTCCGGCACCACCACCAGATTGGATTTTTTGGTAAATTCAAAACCGGGCAACCTGCCGATTCCTTATTATGCCCTTGAAGTTAATCTCGCCAAACTTATGCATGTGATCGGGGTTCGCGAAGACCTAAACGAATTTTTCCATATCCACCCCGAGCCGGTTTCTGACAGGCCAAACCTTTTCACCATTGATCACGTTTTCAAAAAACCTGGGCTCTATAAAATATGGTCGGAAATAAAAAAAGACGGCATTGATCACGTCTTTGGGCATCCACCGCTTTCGGTCGAGGGAGAAGGAGAGCGGCCTAAAAAAGAAATTATCATGTCCCGTTCGGTTGTCGTAGATTCGTATCAGGTAAGTATCCATTACGACGATCCGGTGTCAAGGGGAGTAAATGCCGATATCCTTTTTGAAATTCACGATTCGCAAGGAAGGGAAGCGGCCATCGAACCGTATCTTGAAGCGCAGATGCATCTTTCTATAATTAAAGACGACTGGAAACAATTCCTCCACGTGCATCCCGTTAGAAGTGGCCGCGCCACGGTCCCTTGGGCCCGCGCCTTCGGAGAAGGCGCGACTTCTAACGGGATATATCCCTTGACAGATGCCCCTCGTTTCAAAGAGAATATGTTTACTTTCATCCCTTTGGCCAACGCTAACGGCGCTCATACGAGTACGGATGGTGCGGCGCGCGGAGTATCGTTTTCCGTAGTATTTCCCGAAGCGGGTATTTATAAAGTATTTGCGCAATTCAGGCCGCAAGGCATAAAATTGCATCCGGATGACGCCCTTATGGCGGAGTTTTGGATGAAGGTGGAAGAAAGAACTTCCCCTGTCTCCTCTCCCTTGCTTTATACCGCAATTTCCCTGATTTTAATCGCGCTCCTTAGTTTGGGAGTTAAAAAATATTTAAAGGGCTTTCTCTAAATTTTGGATCCCGACCGCGGTCGGGAGAACAAAA
>CAYPFS010000051.1:0-5562 GCA_964410175.1 uncultured Candidatus Saccharibacteria bacterium | reverse complement strand
AAACCCGATGAAGTATTTAATGAACTCGTTGCGTTAAAAGTTTGAAACCACCGTTGAAAAAGGGGCATTTTTTTGCTATACTGTCGCCGGGAGACCAGGATTCAAACCAGAATCAGGTTTTGAGAAGCCAAAAAATGAGACGATTTCAAGGCGAGACGACGAAGGCGTAGTTTTACTATTCCGAGGAGGAGCAACGCAGAAATCGGCCATTTTTCGGCTTCCTCTCGAGGCGGGCGAATTCTCATAAGCTTCTTTGTCGCTCGTCGCTCACGTACCTCAAGGTACGTATCGCTCCTCGCTTCGCGAATCTTACGAGAATTCGCTCCGCTCAACTGATCCCGATTTGAATCCTGGTCTCCGGCCTTTATGACCGTAAACGAACTATTGGAAAAACTAAAAGTGCCGGAAAGAACGGCTACGGAGTTACAACTTGTCAGACGCGCCTACGATTTTGCCGCGAGAATACATGCGGGACAAAAACGGAAATCCGGAGAGCCGTATATTACCCATCCTCTCGCGGTAGCGACCCGGCTTGCCGAGATGCGCCTGGATGTCAAAACCATTGCGGCCGCGCTCCTGCATGATATCTGCGAAGACACGCACTGCCCCATAGGCGATATTCGAAAAGAATTCGGAGACGAAGTCGCCTTTATCGTTGACGGCGTAACCAAGCTCGGAAAAATCAAATACAAAGGCACCGAACGCTCGGCCGAAAGCCTGCGCAAAATGTTTCTTGCCATCGCCGAGGACGTGCGCATCGTTCTTTTAAAACTGGTTGACCGGCTCCACAATATGGAGACCTTAAAACACGTCGCGCCCGAAAAACGCCGGAGAATTGCTCTCGAAACCCTTGAGATTTATGCGCCGCTCGCTTATCGCCTTGGCATCGGCGAACTTAAAGGGCGCCTCGAGGATCTCGCCTTTCCCTACATCTACCCCAAAGAGCACGAATGGCTTACCAAAGTTCTGGAAGACAGTTTTGAGAAACGCCGCGCCTATATTGAGCGGCTTAAACCGGCTGTGGCCGAAGCCCTGACCCTGGAAAATATTCATTTCCTGGATCTTCACGCGCGCGCCAAACACCGCTACTCCCTCTATAAAAAACTCCTAAAGTACGATATGGATATAAATAAAGTGTATGATCTTGTGGCGCTCCGTTTAATCGTCGGCACCATTGAAGAGTGCTACGCGGCGCTTGGCGCGGTACACAAGCTCTGGCGGCCGGTGCCCGGTCTCGTTAAAGATTACATCGCCCTTCCCAAGCCCAACGGATACCGCTCGCTCCATACTACGGTTTTTGGGCCAGAAAAAAGAGTGGTTGAATTCCAAATTCGTACCAAAGCTATGCACGAAGAAGCGGAAAACGGCATTGCCGCGCATTGGGCCTACTCGGAATCCAAAGGTAGCAAATCATATACTGACGGGCGCGCAACTTTTGCGCCCCAAAAAGAACTTCGCTGGATCCAACAGCTAAGAGAGTGGCAAAAGGATTTTGATAAGCCGGACGAATTCTTAGAGTCGTTGAAAATCGATTTCTTCAAAAATCGAATCTTTGTCTTAACCCCCAAGGGAGATGTACTCGATCTTCCGGAAGGCGCAACGCCGGTTGACTTTGCTTACCACATACATACAGATATCGGAAACGCGGCCGTGGGCGCGAAAATCGGCGGAAAAATGGTGGCGCTTAATCATCCCCTGCAGAACGGAGACGTCGTGGAAATTCTGACCCAAAAAAATAAAAAGCCGTCGCAGGACTGGCTTGGTTTTGTAAAAAGCGCCGAGGCCCGTAAGAAAATTTCCTCGGTCCTAAAAAAAGCGCGCGAAGAAAAATTCTTTAGCATGCGCAAGGGGGAACTTGCCGAAATACGCCTGACTGCTGAAGACCGAATTGGACTTTTACGGGATGTGTCAAATGTCTTTTCGCGGCAGAAAATCAGTATGAAAAGTGTCTTTACCGAAAGCAGAAACCGCGCCTTTCCCCTCTTAATCATTCAGGCGCCATTCAAAAGCCGTTCGGAGCTCGAGAAGATGATGCTGAAACTAAAAGAGGTGGATAAAGTTGAAGAGATAAGTTATAAATTGCTCTCCTGACTTAAAGGAACGGAATTCGAATCCTGCTCTAGGCCTCGCGGATAATTTTACCAAGTATCCCGCGGAGCTCCTCATCCGAATAGAACTCAACCACTATTTTACCGCGCTCGCCGAGGCGTTCGAGCTTGACTTTGGTGCCCAGAGTTTCTTCCAGCCTCTCTTCCCAGGTACGCATCTCGGGGTCCACCACCCGGGCGGGCCTGCGGCGCGGAACAAAAACTTTTCCCGACACCTGCCGCGCGCGACTTTCGGCCTCACGCACATTCAAGCGATCCATCAAAATTGCGTTATATACCTCCGTTTGCTTTGATACTTCGTCTCCTGCCATTAAAACCGCCCGCGCGTGCCCCTCGCTGATGCGCCCTTCCTGCAGTGCCGCTTGCATATCTTCCGGCAGAGTCAAAAGCCTTAGAGTGTTTGCAATCATCTCGCGGCTCTTCCCGATACGCTGGGCAATCTCTCTTTGCACCAAGTGAAATTCGTCAATCAATCTCTTAAAAGCCCGCGCGCGCTCCATGGCGTTTAAATCCTCGCGCTGGACGTTTTCAATAAGCGCGAGCTCGAGCCGCAACCGCTCATCCGGAACTCCTCGGCGAATCACCGCCGGAAGCTGCGAAAGTCCGGCGAGTTTAGCCGCGCGCCATCTTCTCTCCCCCGCGATAAGTTCATAGCGAACGTCAAGACCGCCCGGAGTTTCCGTCTCGCGTTTAACTACAAGAACCGGCTGCAAAACCCCGTGTTCGCGTATGGATGAAGCGAGCTCCTTCAAGGCCTCTTCGTTAAACTCGCGCCGCGGCTGAAAATGGTTTGGTTCAACTTTTTCAATTTCAATCCAAAAAATAGAATCGCCCCGCCGCGGGGTAAAGTGGTCATTAAAATTCGAGGGGCGCGCCTGGCCGATTTGCGAGAGTAAAACTTTGGGTTTTTCCTCCGGTTCGGACAAATTTTCCGCAGGCACATCCGAAAAAGCCGGAATGTCTTCCGGCAGTTTGTCAGGAATTAAAGATTCAAGACCCTTGCCTAACGGCTCCATCATATGGCTACGAAATACGAACAAATACGAAATTACGAAAGTATGAAATAGGTTCCGTAATTTCGTACTATTTCGTATTTCGTAACGAGTTATACTTTGCGAATACCCTCCATCCTCAATACCTCCTCCGCGAGTTGTCTATACGCTTTAGCGCCGTGGCTATACGGATCATATTGCAGTATGGTTTTTCCGAAAGAAGGCGCCTCCGCTAAGCTTACATTACGAGGAATCACCGCGTCAAATACGTAACCGGGGAACTTACGGCGAATTTCTTTTTCAACGGCTCTATGCAGACGGGACTTCCGGTCATACATAGTAAGAAGTGCCCCCATAACCGCGGTCCGAGTTTTAAGATTGGTGTTTACCAGCTGAACCGTCCGCAAGAGATCGGCAAGGCCTTCCAGCGCGTAATATTCGCACTGAACCGGGATAATCACTTTGCCTGCGGCAACCAAGGCATTTATCGTAAGAAGGCCTAAACTCGGCGGAGAATCTATAATAATGAAATCGTACTTCCGGCGAACCTGCTCCAAAACCTCCCTTAGTTTATACTCCCTATTGCGCATGTCAACCAGTTCCACGGCGGCTCCCGCAAGAGCCGGAGAGGCTGGCAATAGATCAACCGACAAAATGCCGGTTTTTTTAATAACTTCCTCCGGACGAGTTTTTCCAATGAGAACGTGGTAGATACTTTTCTCAAATTTCCTCGGGTTTATTCCCAAGCCCGAAGTGGCATTGGCCTGCGGATCAATGTCTACCAAAAGCGCTCTCTTCCCCAGGGCCGCCAAAAAGACAGCCAGATTTATACTGGTGGTGCTCTTGCCAACGCCGCCTTTTTGGTTACAAAGCGAGACAATACGTGCCATATATCAATTCAAAGATAAACAAAATCGGTTGAAACTTCAAGGATTTTGAGTTACAATAAATTGAGTTATAAAATTTGCGCCAGTATCAAATTTGGAAGTCGGGATTCGAGGTCCCCTTTGGGCGAGTGGGTCGAATGCGAGTAACGCAGCATTCGACGGGCGCAAAAGCGCCCCGGGCCGCCGCTCGCAACAGTTTTTTGATCGAGACTTTGTCGAGAAAATGAAGGGCGAGTGGCGGAACGGTTTACGCGTGCGACTCAAAATCGCATGGGAGCAATCCCGTGTGGGTTCAAATCCCACCTCGCCCAATTACAGGGAATTTTAATACGAAACAATCATGTCTTTCGATAGTAAACCACATTCCGAATACCCGAATCCCACGCCGGAAGAACTCGACGAGTTTATACGCGGGCTGGAAGAAGCCGCAAGAGAAGAGGGTTGGACAAAACCATCGGCGGCGCCCGGGATAGGTGGGCCAAAAGAGAAAATTGTATCCGACCTAGAAAAAGACGGGTGGGAGTTGGTTTTTGACGCCCCGGAGGCAATCTTCAACAAAACCAAAATAATCTTTCCCTACTCGACAAATTTAAAACGCATCCAGCTTGGTAACACCGTGCTGATATTTAAAAAAAGCCCGTAGCTCAGCACAGCAATAGAACCATCGGCGTCGTTACTTGGAAAAACGCGGGAACACCTGTCTTAATATAAACGGCGTCAAAATCCCGACCAGCGCCCCTCCTAAAATATCGCTTGGCCAATGGACGCCAACCGCCACGCGGCCAATACTCATAAAAATAGCGGCAAGAAAAAATAAAATACCGGTTTTGGGATAGTAAAATGAGAACGCGGCGGCAAGAGCAAAATAAAAAGCCGTGTGTCCGGAAGGAAAAGATGCGCCGCCGTCCCTAAAAATCAGCTGATTTACGCCGGATAAAACCTCAAAAGGCCGCGGCCGATCGTAAAATAGCCGAATAAGCTCAACTACGCCGAATCGAGCCAGTATTGCCGAGGCCAAGACAAAAGAAATCATTCTCCAATTCTTTTTCCGGAATCGACGTAAGTTCGGGGAAACGACCGACAAGGGCGGTACGGTGAAAAAACCGAAGGCAAGAGCCCCGGCAATCATCCAATAGCCGATAAACACCGCTGAGAATACTATCAAAACGTCAGCCCCAGAATCCCAAAAGGCCCAAGAGTTTAGTAAACTAAAAATGGTCTCGTCCATTTCGCTGTTCACGATTTAGCCAAAGTAACTAAATTTCTCAAAAGTATTGCCGTCGTAACCGGCCCCACGCCGCCGGGAACGGGCGTGATAAAGGAACTCCGGGGCGCGACCGAATCAAAATCAACGTCGCCCGAAATTTTGCCCTCCGACTCCGAAGTTCCGGCATCAATCACTACCGCGCCCTCTTTAACCATGTCGCCGGTAATAAACTTTGGTTTGCCTATACCCGATATTATAATATCGGCTTTTTGTAAAAATTCCCGCGGGTTTGGGGTGGCGCTTCTTATAACGCCAAAGGTCGCTCCCTCGCCCAAAAGCCAAAGCGCCACGGGCTTGCCCACCAAATT
>CAYPFS010000050.1:0-5647 GCA_964410175.1 uncultured Candidatus Saccharibacteria bacterium | reverse complement strand
GGGTGACCATACGGATGCCGGAATCTGCTCTTGAACCTATGGAGGAGAGTTTGGATCTCAAATCAGAAATAGCTTCATCCAAACGTTTGATGGTTCCTTCATCCAGCGCGGTTCGAACCTCGGTGCGGATTTCCCGAATGGTCTCAACCGCGCGTTGGATAAGGGTTGGAGGGGATGGAGGAGGAGATGGAGGAGATGGAGGAGGAGGAGATGGAAACGGGATTTGGGATGGAAGCTGGATTAGATTCGGTTGAACGGGAATCTCTTTAACCTCCTTTCTTAACCTTAGTCCGGGGAGTTTAAATTCAGGGAGTTTGAGTTCAGGGAGTTTAAGCCGGGGAAGTCCAAACCCCTCCGGCAGTTTCAGCTGCGCGACCAGAGTCCTGCCCCCTGCCCCAAATGACGGATATGACAAATCTCCCCACACTGAAGCTTGAGAGGAAAAAGGGAGGAAGAAAGAGACGAGAATCAAGATTCTAATCATTACCTCTACATCATACCAAGTCGCCCTTGAAAAAGAAGGGGGGTTATCCACAGCCCGTAAGGAGCGGTCCCGTTTTACTATCGGGGCTTTTTTTGTTAAAATTAAGGAGAAATACGCTGGATAGTTGAGCTTCTGAAAAGAGGCAGCGCAGGGGGTTTAACCCAAAAGCAACTAAAATTCACCCAAGATCTGTATGAGCTAGTTTTGCAGATGGTATCTATTATTAATCTTCTGCTTCAAATTGCGCGGGTTGAGGCCGGTCATCTACGAATCAATCCCCGGCCTTTGAATTTGAAAGAGGTAACTACTGAGGCGGTGTCGGTCATCCGCAGCCTTGAGGTAAATAAGCAGAAAGTCGAGATCCTGACCGACCCCGATCCGTTTCCTGAAATACAACTTGATAAGGACTCCGTGGGTCAAGTAATTCAGAATCTTCTTTCCAACGCCTCGCAGTACTCCAAAAAGGGTCTCGTATTTGGGTTTCAATGAAGAAGGAGAAAGACACAGCGCTTTACTCCGTAAAAGACGATGGTATTGGCATTCCCAAATATCAGCAGCCGAGGGTTTTTGAGAAATTCTTCAGGGCCGAGAATGTATTTCGTGCAGCCCCTTCGGGGTCTGGGTTGGTCTTTCTCTCGTAAGGTCGCTCGCGGAGGGTCGGGGAGGAAAAGTATGGTTTGAGTCTGAAGAGGGAAAGGGCGCCACATTTTACTTCACTATTCCCGCCTACGGTATGAAGCCTTTAGAACCCGTAAAATAACCCCCACCATTTGGGGTATTTGATACGAAAGTATATAATGCGGAAAAGAGTTATTCATCAATGACTATATGGTCAGGTACCTCGCAACGGTTCTGGTTTTAATCTTCGGGGCGATCTCGGCGATGTACTTCTGGATTGGGGAGCCGAGGATTTATAAAGAGAACCCGCCTGAGATTAAAACCTCGCATTTTTACCGGGATCCGAAGAGGACCCTTGGCGAAATTGAGATTTTCGCTTTTTATTTTATTCCTCAGAATAAAATAAAGGCCCAAATTAGTAATTGGCGAGAACTACTCGAAGGAAATCTAAAAAAACTTCAAGAATTCCATTCGGTTCAATTTCAGGAGCGGTCGAAGATAACTTACGAAATACATCCCGAAGCTATCACGGGGCTTAGGGAGAATTTGTTTTACGATACCGACGTAACCCAGCATGGAAATCCGGAAGGGCTTCGGCGAGTCGCCGAAGAAATAGAGATGCGGGCTCTCCGGCCTGAAGGAGATCAATTTTGGCAAGATTTTGCCAAAGATGAACCCGGCGTTTATAAAGTCATGTTAATAATGTATGAAGGCGTGGGCGCCGCGGGAAGTGAAAATGTGGCCTTTGTTTCAAGCAGATTTCTTTCTGATCCTCAATACCGGACAATATCCGCAAGCATAATGGCGCATGAATTTTACCATACTCTCGGAATTCCGGACGGCTACGAGTTGGAAAGCGCCATACCCACGAGCCAGGATCTTATGGGACTCGGCAGGTTGAGGCCGATAGAAAAGACGTATATCAGCAGGGAGACTTTAAAAAGGATGGGATTGTAGCAAAATGTTTAAAAAATTAAAACAATTCATCCCGTTACTACGGAAACCACGCGGGCATAAGCCCGTCGAGCTGAGCTCGACCCGTGAGGAAGCGGCGCTTCGTTCCGCGGAGCATCTGGATGGATACCGCGGGCGTAAGTCCGCGGTAATGGAATTCATATCGGGCTCCCCACTGCGAAATAAATTCCTTCTATTTTTTATTGTGCTGGCTTCCGCTCCTCTCCTGGTTCTCGGAGCTTTGAGCCTTTATCTTATTGGTATGTCGCATCGCGAGGATATTTCGAACCTGGAGCTTCAGCTGATTGATCAAAAGATCGAAGAGATCGAAAAATTTTTTACCGATACCTTGGGGATTTTAGAACTCCGGGTGGGCTTTACCCAAAAATCCGAGATTGAGTTGTCACAGCAGAAATTTTTGCTGGAGGGGCTTCTTGAAGAAAATCAAGCGTTTGGGGAAGTCAGCTTTATAAATCTTTCGGGTCGTGAATCTGCCAAAAAATTGCGCGGCGAGAATGAAACTGAACTTCAGGATCTTTCCCGTCTTGAAAAATTCAAGCTGCCCGCCGCAGGGAAAAATTACATAAGCGGTGTTTATCATACACTGGAAGGTCCCGCGGTTACGCTTGCCGCTCCCGTAAGAAATCGTAATGGGGACGTAATACAGGTACTGGCCGCCGAAGTGAATTTGACGTCTGTTCGCCGTTCCATTGAGGCATCTATCCTTGGGTCAAGCGGGTATCTCGTGCTTCTGGATCGGGATGGATCTCTTGTTGTCACTCGCTCCCCCGGAGGCCGTCCTGGAAGCGACATGTCGGGTATAGGGCGCGTTGAGAGGGTTCTTGGCGGAGAAATTTTGACGGGACTCGATAGCCGCGATCGCTATGAAAGTTTTTTTGGAAAAACTTCGGTGGTGGGCGCGGGTAAAAAAATTCCTGGCACCGGTTGGGCGGTTTTGGTTGAATGGCCGGTTGAGGATGCCGATGCGATTGTGCGCGATATTAGAAATCAAGTGGTTCTACTCACCCTTTTTAGTATTTTAGCCGTACTGCTTATAGCTCCTATTTTTGCTTCACGGCTCGTCGAGCCCATTCATCAGCTCGAAGAGGGCGCTTTTCAAATAGGAGAAGGAAATTTTGAAAAACGAGTTCGGATAGACACTCGAGATGAACTCGAGGAATTGGGCGAGGCTTTCAATAAAATGGCGCAGGGCTTGCAGCGGTTGCAAGAGCTAAAAAACGAATTCGTCTTTATCGCCGCGCATGAACTCCGCACTCCGGTTACAGCCATTAAAGGATACCTTTCTATGATACGCGAGGGTAGCGCAGGCAAATTGAGCGATACGATGAAAGAATTTATCGAGCCGGTTTGGAGGGCTAACGACCGTCTGATACAACTGGTTAACGATATTCTGGAGATTGCGCGTTCCGAAGCCGGGCGCATGAAAATTGAAGTATCGCCCGCGAGTCTTCGCGAATCAATCGAAGCCATCCTGGTAGAATTAAAGCCGCTGGCCGAAGAAAAACGCGTCTCGATTTCCTATGATGCCACGCAGGATTTGCCTCAAATTCTTGCCGACCCGGCGCGCCTGAAAGAAATTGTGACGAATTTGGTGTCGAACGCTATAAAGTATAATCGCGCAGGCGGACGGGTAAAAATTTATTATGAAATAGAACCGCAATTCGTGGTGACCCATGTAGAAGATAACGGAATTGGAATGTCGCAAGAAGCGCAAAAGCATTTATTTGAAAAATTTTTCCGGGCAGAGACGAGAGAGGTAAGGTCTGTCACCGGTACGGGTCTCGGGCTTTTCATAACCAAAGAACTCGTGGAAAAAATGAACGGTAAAATTTGGTTCCGTTCGGAGGAGGGTAGGGGATCAAGGTTTAGTTTTAGCCTGCCCCGTGTTAAGTAGCGAGAAAAGGAAGGTAACACCTTCCTTTCGGACGGCCGTGAGGATGGGGAATAAACTCGCTTTCTATATCATCATGGTATGCTACGGCTTCCTTTAGCACGTCACGAAATTTCGGTAAACCGTCGCGCAGTAAATCGTAGGCCTCCTGATCGAGAATGTAGCGTTCCGGACGCTTGTTACCGAAGTAATCCGGCAAACTTGAAAACGTATAGCCGAGTAGGCGCCGTTCCAGTTCTTTCACGTTGCGTATTTCCCCCTTTTTCCATCCCGGCTCGAAAACTTCGGCCGGATTGAAATGTACGTACTGTATAACTCGGCGGAGATACCTGTCGTCGTCAATGTGCTTGGAACGGAAGGGTTTAACCATTAGGTTGCCGATGCGGCCATGCTTTTTTATTGAAGTACATGGGATAGGCAGTCCCTAGTTTACGCATAAAAGCTGTGATGCCGCCTTCTTTCTCCTCCCTTATGATAAGGTGCGGGTGAGTTCTCATAAGACAGTATGCTCCGATAGCCACCAACGTTTCTGGGCGCGATATGAGAAAAATTTTTTCGTGCGGTATTGTTTTTCTTCCTAATCATTTCGAAATCGACCGGCTCAATGCTGTTGGCCAAATATAGCAATGCCTGGAACCGCCGGAAGTCGTTCTTATCTAGAAAAATGTTCCGTTTATCAATACCCCGACTATAAAGATGGTACCATTCGTCGGGAGCAAATGGAGTACGACGATAGGCCATATCAGTAATCTAACACAGAGTAGAAGAAAAAGGAAGGTGACACCTTACCACAACCTTACCACAAAGGGGATTGAGGGCAAAATTTGCAATTTTATAAAATATGCGGTATAATATATTTACGCTTTTTGTGTTTGGATAAGATCTCTGCTATAATTGAAGTAGTATGCCCCCATTCGCACAATTTACCATTAAAGCCCAGGAGGTTTTAAAGCGGGCGCATGATTTGGCGCTTGAAAGATCGCATCATCAAATTGACGCGCTGCATTTGCTCACTTCTTTAATCATGCAAGAAGAGGGGACGGTGGATGCGCTTTTGGAAAAATTGGAGGTAGAAATTACTAATCTTGCCGAGCGGCTATTGCAGGCTCTTGATGCGATGCCGCGGGGCGCTATGATCTCAACCCCCATAGGACAAGCCTATCTTACTCAAGATTTGGCAAAAGTGATTGAGCAGGCGCATAGGGAAGCCGCCCAGCTAAAAGATGAATTCATTTCAACCGAGCATTTACTCCTGGCGCTTTTGGAAGTTCCGACACGCGCCAAAGAAATTCTGGATCAGGAGGGGTTGAATAAAGAAGCGGTTTTAAAGGCCCTCGCGGAGCTTCGGGGAGGACAGAGGGTTACTGATCCCGAACCCGAAACCAAATATAATGTTTTGGAAAAGTACGCCCGCAACCTTACGCGGCTCGCCAAGCTTGAAAAACTTGATCCGGTGATCGGCAGGGACCAGGAAATCCGCAGGGTAATGGAGGTTTTGTCGCGCCGCACCAAGAATAATCCGGTTTTGATTGGTGAGGCGGGAGTGGGCAAAACCGCGATTGCCGAGGGTTTGGCCGAACGGATTGTATCGGGCGATGTTCCCGACACCCTTAAAGATAAAGAGCTTATCTCGATTGATCTTGCGGCGATTGTAGCAGGCACCAAATACCGCGGCGAAT
>CAYPFS010000049.1:0-5679 GCA_964410175.1 uncultured Candidatus Saccharibacteria bacterium | reverse complement strand
GATTCCTTGACAAAGTTTTCTAAATTTGTCATGATACAGTACGGAGTGTAAGCTCCTGACGCTGGCGATATGCCGTAAAGGTATTACGGTGTTGTCGTGATAGCGTCAATCGTTCTTGGAAAAAAGAAGGAGACATACCATGATCTGGGTGATTTTTGCACTGTTTGGCCGAACCGCGTGCATGGCCCTTGCGGCGATTGCCGTCTTACTGGTGGCCGCTTGCGGCAATGGAGGAAAGGGTCCCACAGCGCCTACTCCATTCGTGTCAACATCTCCCTGGGACACTAGCGTAATATACCTTGTTGATGGCGCCGATATTCCGGGCCCAGTGACGGTTCAACTTGAATCGCTCACGGAACCCCCCGGCCGGGAAGTACTGGCTGCTCCATTGATGGTGGGTTTCCAGTCGAAATTCTGTATGGATGCCCCCAACCCGACCAACAGCCCGTTTTTGTCGCGAATGCAGATTCGGGTCTACACGAGCGTGGACGGCCGGACGCCGGGAGGCGGCTCAGCCTACTCGGTAGAAGGTCCGAATCATTTTGAGGTGGCAAACAAATCGTGCGCGACCATCAAACGTATGCCGGTGGAGCAAGGCGGAACTCCGGGCGCCCAGTTTGTGTTTTTTTGGCCCGGGGCGACATACTTGCTGTTTGCCGTGAAGTACGGTCCCTGGACCAATGAGCTATTCTTTCCGTGGAGTGCTGAACGATGCCCTTCTTTTGAAGAGATCGCGAGGGCAACTAGCCCTCCAGGATGCGTCCTGCGTAAGGCATATTTCCTTGACTACCGCTGGCTGATCCAGTCCTGATCGAGCGGAGAACAACAGGTTCTGATTCATAACGCTATGCGTTATGAATCAATTTTTATTCCCCTTCGCCGAATACCGACTAGTTTACTGGTCGGATGAAGGCGAGGAGAATAACCCTTCCGAAGCTCGCCGGAGGCGAGCGAAGGAGGGTATACCTATAAAGCGGTATCCGGCTTCGGAAGAATTCCGCTTGATACCGACCAGCTTGCTGGTCGGAGCTTTATTTATAGCCTCTTTATTTTGGGTCCTTCCGGCATATCCCGAAGATCATATCCGAGTTTTTTGATTTCCTCGCGAAGCCGGTCGGCTTCTTGCCATTTTTTTTCGCGCCGCAATTCCTCACGTTTTACCGCGAGGTTTTTAATTTTTAGGGGAATTTTATCCGGTTTTATTTTGTTTAGTCCAAGGCCCAGGACACGGTCAAAATCGTAAAGAAGGTTTAGAACCCCCAGGGTAAGTCCTCGACCCTGCTCGGGTGGTAGCGTTTTTATTTTCTTATTATAGCCATGGATCAGCTCCCACATCACGGCAAGGGCTTTGGGCATGTCGAGGTCGTCGCACGTAGCTCTTTGGAATTGGCTACGAAATACGAAGTGGTACGAAAGTACGGAAGTACTAAGCCGGTTTCGTAATTTCGTATTTTTTCGTATTTCGTAGCCCCTAAGAGTTCTGACGAAATTGTATAGTCGCTCGAATGATTTCTCGGCCGCCCCCAGCGCCTCCCAGGTAAAATTAAGTTTCGAGCGGTAGTGAGTCGTTAGGGCAAGATAACGGAAGGCGAGGGGACTGTAGTTTTTTTTGACGAGAGTCCCGAGGGTTATAAAATTTTCTCCGGATTTGGCCATTTTGCGATCGCCCGTCTTAAGAAATTCCCCGTGCATCCAGAATTTTGCGAGGGGCTTTGCGTAGGCGGCTTCGGATTGGGCAATTTCGTTGGTGTGGTGAACGTTGATGTGGTCCACCCCTCCGGTGTGAATATCGAAAGGCTGGCCCAGGTATTTGGTGGAAATTGCCGAGCACTCGATATGCCACCCCGGGAAACCGGTACCCCAAGGCGAGGGCCAGCGCATTATATGGTTTTTGAATCTCCCAACGGCCTTAAACCATAGGGCGAAATCGTACGGATTTCTTTTTTCCGGATCAATCACAACTTCTTCTCTTGCCCCCGTCATTTTCTGGCTGAGTTTCTGTCCCGAAAGTTTTGTGTAATTTTTGAATTTAGATACATCAAAATAAACCGCTTGAGCGGTTTCGTAGGCAAAACCTTTCTCAAAAAGTTTTTCGATTATTCTTATCTCGTCTTTAATTTCAGAGGTTGCCGGGACCAATTTGTGCGCCTTCTTGATATTTAACCGCGCCATATCTTTTAAAAAGGCGCCGGTATAGAATCTCGCAATTTCCCATACCGAAAGTTTCTCGCGCTCGGCCCCTTTCTCCAATTTGTCTTCGCCCTCGTCCGCGTCCGAAGTCAGGTGGCCCACGTCCGTTATATTCATTATGTGCCTTACTTTATATCCGGCGTATTCCAGGGTTCGGCGCAGGACATCTTCAAAAATATAAGTCCGCAGATTTCCGATGTGGGCAAAATTATAAACCGTGGGTCCGCAAGTGTATAAACCAACCCATTCCTTGTGGATGGGTTTAAAAATTTCTTTTCTGCGGGTGAGAGTGTTGTAGAGTTTTATCATACCTAAAGAAAATATTTTCCGCGAGCTAGGGGCGGCCGAGGCTGTTTCGATTTCAAACAATGGGAGGAGCGATTTGCTTGGTCCCGAGTTCTTTGAGGGAAATCGCGACGATCATTAGTGAGCTCGCCGCTGGAGCGAGCGAATCGTGTTTGAAATTGAAACAGCCGAGTTGCCGCGCTTGCGAGTTATACAAGTTTTCTCCACTTCAGCGCCGCATACACCAGGCCGGTGACAAAAAGCATGAGTAGTATCACCGCCCAAAACGCTTCCGGGCGTTCGGATAGGGGAATATTCTCAAGATTCATTCCATAGATATTCGCGATGGCCGTAGGGATGAAACTTATAAAAGCAAGTACGGTAAAGGCTCGCATAACTTCGTTTATCCGGGTAGTCAGGAGGGAGTTGGTAGTATCAAAAAGCGCGTCCAAAGTTTCTTTGTGGGTTTCAAGCAGGTTCCACACTTTTGAGTATTCGCCCACCAGATCAATCAGGAAGGGCTTTACTTTTTCTCCGTAGATCGCGACACCCTGCGTTACCAGCGACTTAATCGTCAGATGCTGGGGTTTGAAAGCGCGTCTGAAATCAAGGATGTCGCGTTTAAGAATGGATACGTCCTCCAATATATCCTTTTCGCGGCCGCTGAACACTTTTGCCTCAATGCTGTCTATTTCCTCCTGAATTTTATCGAGCTCTCGCAGGGCTCCGGTATAGACAGCTCGCAAGAGATAGTAGAGGAGGTGAACCGGAGTTTTTCCGTAGCGCTCGGTCGCTTGTCTTCTATCTTCACAGGCGTGCCACAAATCTTTCGTAATTGCGATTTCGGTGTACTGAACGGTTATAAGGGTATCGGGAAGAAGAATAAAATCTATTTCATCCGAGATGCTTTTTTCGGGTCCCGGAACAAATTTAGGGAAATGCAGCACCATATAAAGATGGTGATCGTAGTTTTCCACCCGCGGACGGATGGTGGGCGTTAAAAGTTCCTCCAAGACCAGAGGATGGATTTGAGGAAAGCGTTTTCGCAGTTCTTCAATGTCTTCCTGCGTTGGGCGTACGAGCGAAATCCAAGCGGTGTCTTTTACTTTTAGTTCACGCATGAGAGGAGACCAGAATCCGAACTGTAATCAGATTGAGAAGTTCGAATTCGGGTCTCCTAAATATTACTACACAGTAAATCGGTTGTCACTGTGGATAAAAGCGGCTATGGCCAGTTAGCACTCTTGACACAGGAGTGCTAATTTTAATATAATGTTGGGAGATCGGGATTCAAACCAGAATCATTTGAGCGGAGTGAATCCTGATCTTTTAAGATGTTAAAAGATCGTCAAAAAACCATACTTGATGCGGTTATTCAGGAGTATATCAGGACGGCTTGTCCGGTGGCCTCCAGGGATTTGGCGGTTAGTTTACGTCCAAAGTTGAGTCCGGCCACTATTCGAAACGAAATGTTGCAGCTGGATGAGCTTGGGTATCTTCGGCAGCCGCATACTTCGGCCGGCCGCATTCCCACCGACACCGGATACCGTTTTTTTGTGGATAATTTGATTCCCGAATTTGCTTTGACGAGGATGGAGGCGGAACTTCTCGAAAAGGTTTATAGAATCAGCGAAGCCGAAGAATTTGTGCGGGAATTCAGTCGTATGACCGCCGAATTTTGCCGCGCTTTTTCTGCGGTTTTACTGGAGGATGAAGATATTTGCTACGAATCGGGTTTTTCCAAGATTTTTCAGGAGCCGGAGTTTGCCGAGCCGGGAACGGCAGTGCCTTTTGGAAGCTTGATTGATCTGTTAGATAGCCGGGTGCGGGCGATTTCGGGCGAGTTTGAAATCGGCGAGGACAGGATATTTATCGGCGAGGAAAATCCTATCCGCGAGGCGCGTCCTTATACCATGGTGGTAACTAAATGGAAGCATCCCAGGGGTTTTAGCGGTTTTCTTACTGTGGTGGCGCCCAAGCGCACCGACTATGCGCGTCATAAAGTTATGGTCCGTGTTATAAAAGAGAGGTCATCTTAAATTGAGATGTCTAAAACCCTTATGTCGGAAGCAGAAAACAAGGACAATCAAGAAGAAGAGATGGAATTGGTGCCCGACGAAGGGGGCGACCTTCCCGATCTAAAGCAAAAGATAAAGGAAGTAAAGGGCGACTTAAAAAAGTGCGAGAGCGAGCGAAAAGAATATCTTGAAGGCTGGCAGAGAGCCAAAGCGGACTTTATAAATTACAAGAAAGACGAGGGTAAGCGTTTTGAAGATATGGCGCGATACGTGACCGCAGGGTTTCTCAATGAAGTTTTACCGGTGCTGGACAGTTTCGATCTTGCTCTCAACCACCAACTTTCGGCTGGTGCGGAAAAGGGCATCTTATTGATTCGTTCGCAATTCGAAGATGTTTTGAAAAGAAGAGGACTTTTTGTGATGGAGGTCGAGCCCGGAGAAGATTTTAATCCCGAAAAACATGAAAGTATCGGGGAGGTGGAGTCCGATTTTGCCGAAGGCAAAGTGGCCGAAGTGGTACAGAGGGGGTATCTGTTTCTCGATAAAGTATTGAGGCCCGCAAGGGTCAAACTGGCGAAATGAGACACGATACACGTAACACGATACACGAATTTCTTTGTGAATCGTGATATGTGAATCGTGTATGGTAAAAATGTCTAAGATACTAGGTATTGATCTTGGCACCACCAACTCCGCCATGGCTGTGGTGGAGGGCGGGGAGCCAAAGATTATAGAAAATAAAGAGGGGAACCGAACTACCCCCTCTATGGCGGCGATCGGGAAATCCGGCGATCGCTTGGTTGGATTGCTTGCCAAAAGACAAGCCGTAACCAATCCCAAGAATACATTATTCTCCATCAAGCGTCTTATCGGACGCAAGTTTTCCGACCCCGAAGTCAGGCGCGACCAAGAATGGCTGCCGTACGAGATAAGAGAAGCGGCGAACGGCGGGGTGGAGATTAAGATGGGCGACAGGTGGTATCGCCCGGAGGAAATTTCCGCTATGGTTTTGCAAAAGTTGAAACATGACGCGGAGGAGAAGCTGGGCGAGAAAATTCAGGAAGCGGTGATAACAGTGCCGGCCTACTTTGACGACTCGCAGAGAAAAGCGACCCAAGCCGCCGGGGAAATCGCTGGTTTCAAAGTCCGGCGAATTTTAAACGAGCCCACGGCAGCGGCCCTTGCC
>CAYPFS010000048.1:1298-5715 GCA_964410175.1 uncultured Candidatus Saccharibacteria bacterium | reverse complement strand
TGGTTCAGATTATCGGCGCCGATCACGAAACAGTTCATATAAAAATTTACAGTATACCCCCCCGACTTGCTGGTTAGCGCTTTATTTATTATGCTGGGAACTGTTCTTTGACAAGGAGAATTGGGATGAAAACATCGGTAGCCATACCCAAACTTTTCGGACTTGAAACCGAGTACGGTTTTTACTTAGTAAACAACGCCTCTAATCCGGTTCTTTTTCCTGCACGCCTTTTTGTCGAAAAGGCGATCCGAGAACTGGGAGTTCCGGCAGTTTTCTCCCGCTGCGAGTATGAACGTCTCCTCGAAGAGTCGCTGAGTTTCAGGCGGTTTATGCGCTCGGGTCTTAGGCGATGGCGCGAGTGGTTTAGAAGCGAACACCACGAGGGATTAAGTGAGGGGGAAAACCGAATGAGAGTTGAAGGTTTCTCGGGGGCGATGCTTGCCAACGGCGCCCGGTTCTATGTTGACTGCGAACATCCCGAGTATTCCACTCCCGAGTGCATATCGGCTCGGGATTTGGTCAGGTGGTCGAGAGCCGGACACATCCTCGCGCTTGCCGGTAAAAGGGCGATGGAAAGAGATTGCGGGGTGAAGATTTCGGTCTCTTGCGACAATTCGGATCGCAGAGGTTCAAGTTTCGCCTCGCACGAGAACTACTGCGTTGATCCGGAAAGCTTCTCGGCAATTACGCATCCCGACAGGAAAAGAAGGCCGGTTACATATCTTGAAACTTTTCTAGTAACCCGCCAAATTTTTGCAGGAGCCGGGAAGGTTGGATGCGAAGATAATAAATGCCGGCGCAAGCATTGCGGATATCAAATCTCTCAACGGGCAGATTTTATCCGTTTGCCTCTGGGATCGGATACCATGATACGTCGCGCGATTGTGAATACTCGTGATCGGGCCTACGCAGACGAACGGCGCTTTCGCCGCCTTCACGTTATTTTGGGAGACGCGAACATCTGCGATGTTGCGCTTTGGCTTAGAGTCGGGGTTACGGCCATGCTGCTTAAAGCGCTAGAGAATAGGTTTACGGATGAAGTTCGAACCTTTCTATCTATACCTTTGGCTAATTCGGTCAGGGCCTTGAAAGACATATCGCACGACCCGACTCTTAAAACAGCGGTCAGGTTCCGGGACGGCAAAAAGCGAACGGCGCTTGAGGTGCAAAGGGAATTTCAGCGGGTCCTCGAGCTGTATTTTCGCAAGTGGCAAGAACCATTGCCGGAGGAGCTCGAGCTTCTTCGAAGATACGACGAAGTATTGAACCTTCTTGAGAGCGGAGATTTCGAGGGATTGATTGGGGTTTTAGATTGGCCAACCAAACTTTTCGGGATTCTCGAGGAGCGTCTTGATCAGGGAGTCGGTTTTGACGATATACGAATGAGCGCTTTGGACCAGGACTATCACAATCTCGATCCTGCAATCGGCGGATGGGCGAGGCTCGAACATTTCGAACTTATGGAAAAAATGTTTACCGAGGATGAAGTAAGGTCGGCCGTTACACGCCCTCCTGAAAATACCCGCGCATATCTTAGAGGAGAATGCGTGAGGAATTTTTCGGAACGCATTTGCGCAGTTTCTTGGAATAGAATTTTCTTTAAAGGCCGAATTTTTTCAAGGTCTTTATTGGAATTGCCGAATCCCTTTTCCGGGGGTAAGGACGAAGTGGGTTTTCTTTTCGATTCCGGGCCGGAACTCAGGAAATTTTTGAAAGTGCTTCCGGGACATCTTACCCCGTGAGGTACAGTCTGCAGACTCGCTATCCCGGGGAGCTTACCAAGTAGATAGGAGGATAAAATGCGCGAACGTATAATGGGTCTGGAGAGCGAGTACGGCTCCATTGTTTCGATGCCGAACGGATCTTACCGTCACCCGCCTTTTGTGGAGGACGAATACAGTTTGCTTTTGGCCGGACTTATTGAGGAAGCTACGGGCTCGAAAATTACGTTTCTCTCAAACGGCATGCGGGTTTACAGCGATATACATCATCTTGAGTGCGCTACTCCGGAGTGTCTTTCTGCAAAAGAATTGGTGCTGGTTAGCCGCGCCTGCGATCTGTTTGTGGAGAAAACTATCGCGCCGGCCTGGACAAGCGGAGAATTGATTTTCATACGCGACAACACGGATTCCAAAAGCACCCACCTTAGTTTTGCGAGTCACGAGAACTACTTGGTTGATTTTCGAGCGGGTTTTATCATGCAGGGCATTGCCGGACCAGTCATGTTTCAAGATTGGTTTTACCATCCATTTTTGGCATACCTTGCTTCGAGAATTGTTTTTTCCGGCTGCGGGACGGTTTCGCTTCTCCAAAATCTCTCCATGGGTTCGTTCCTCATTTCTCCCCGAGCCGTCCTGACGAACGCCCTCTCGGCTGCAACTTCAGCGAACACAAATGAATTTCCTTTCATCCTTACCCGCACGGAACACCTTTCTTCCAATAAGGCGCATTTCCGCCTTCAGCTTGCTTACGGAGATCCGCTTATTTCCCAGATAGCAGAGTTTCTAAGATTTGGTGTAACGGCTCTGGTATTGCGTTTTGCCGAAGAGCACGGTTTTGAGGGGGCTAGAGTGGGCTTGGAAAATCCTGTTACGGCAGTGGCGGCTTGGTCCCAAGACACGTCCTGCACCCTGGCTTGCCGGTGTCTTGACGGCCGTTCAAGAACCGCCCTTGAAATACAGGAAATTTTCTTCCGAGAAATCGGTCGGCGTTATCCCGCGGATGATGACCCCCCGTATCTTGCAGAAGAAATAGAAGAAATTTTACGCTGGTGGCGTTACGTTTTGGATGGATTGAGGGAGAATCCTCTTGCCCTGGTTGACGTTCTTGACTGGCCTCTTAAAAAGGAGGCGGTTGATGGATACTTAAGGGAGTATTTTGATTTAGACGGAACGGAAGAATTGGCGCGTGTTTTACCCACTCTGGATGTTGAGAGAGTGGGTAAAATAATTCGCGTCCTAAAGGGCGGGCCGGAGCAGTCTTATCACGAATTAAGTGAACGAAGCCTTGCCCGCGGCTTCGAGCGAGACGGAATACAAAGAGTTCTTTTCAAGAGAGATGAAATTGCGCGAGCCCTCGAGCGTCTTCCGGATGCCTCAAGACCGGAGTTAAGAACCAGAGCCTTTGATAGGGGAAGGGTGATAAAGTGGTTGAAGGATCATGGGGTGCCGTTTGGCTCTGTTGTAGATTGGGACAAGGTAGAGTTTAATTTAAATTTTGTCGGGCCTCCAGGATTTCTCAAGAGTGTTATCCTCGGAGATCCGTTCGCATGGGATACGGAGTCGGTAAAGAGTATTTTGGCCATGCCTTAACCGCGCTGCAAGCAGCGCGGTTATTCATTATCCGTATACTAGAAGAGTCAAACCCTTTCCACCGCAATTCCCCGTTCGTCCTGCACGTGCTTCATAATTTCTTCGGGGGTGATCTTTTCGTCGTCGTAGGCCACATCAAAAACCCCCGCATCAAATCGCACGGTGACGTCCTTTACTCCTTCGAGCGGTACGAGAAGCCCCTTTATGGTTGCAGCGACCGATGAGCACCCCAGCCGCCGCGGTTTAAAGGTAAAAGTTTTTATCATGCCAATGTCCGTCCAAATTTTGGAGTTATCGCTATTGAAGTCGAACTCCGCTCATTATTGAAGTTCGACTTCAATAGCACTTTTTAGACGTTAAGAATCACAATCGGTCTGAATCCCAAGTTGTGCCATCGATAACCGCCTCCCGAGCGCGTTATATATGAAAGTCCTCCCAGCTGAAAGTGTCCGCCCCAGAGGTGCGAGAGTCTTCCGCCCTCGAGGACGTCAATCGAGTCTTCCAGCCACTCGCAGGTTACCGTTTCTCCCCACTGGGGATATAGCGCATTGCCAAGATAGCTCCATTCGATTGCTCGCAGAAGCCGCACCCTATCCGAAGGGAGGTTGTAAACGTGCGCGAGTTCCGGCCGCACGTACCAAAGCCAATCGTCCCAGGAAACAAAGAAGCGCGAGGCTGGTGGAAGCCAGTCTGGGCGCGAGTGATCCAATTTTCCCTCCGAACGAATTTTTTTCAAAATAGCCCCCAAGATATAGTCGTCTTCGTACATCTGCCGGCCGTCAAGATAGGCAGGTTTGGGCCGGTTATCAAGCGCGATCCATTCGCCGTGCATGGTATTGGCGGCGCTATCCGGGATAAAGTTGCCCATTTCATCTACGACCCCTATTTTTTTGGCCGCAACTTCAGGAAAAAAATCTATCCCGTATTTTTTCGCGGAAATGGTTTTGACAGAGGGCGGATGCGCCGAAGTGCCGTAAGATTCTGGCCGCAGGGTTATTCTGGGAAGATATTCAAGCGACCAGCGGGGATCATGTTCCAAAAGATGTTTAAACTCGTCAAGTACCCCCTCATTAGGAGGATGGATTTTGACTGCTTTGCCGAAAAAC
>CAYPFS010000048.1:0-1288 GCA_964410175.1 uncultured Candidatus Saccharibacteria bacterium | reverse complement strand
AAACCTGTTGGCGCAATCCTCGGCGTGCTTGACGCAAGCCTCGCGAGATAGCTCCTTCATCCCGTTAGTGACAGGAAGCGCTTTAGGCGTTCATGTATATAGCGCTTTCCCGGTCCTGATTTAATCTGTTCTTCCCTGGCCCAAGCATCTTTAGGATGTCGATAGGCCTCATAATAAATAAGTTCAAATGGGCCTCGTCCTTTTGTCCAGGATTCGAATTCCCCTTCATTGTGCTGCCTAAAGCGCTTCCGTAGATCAGATGTACATCCACTGTACCAATTTCCGCTGGTCTTGCTCCGCAGTATGTAAACATAATGGAATCGGCTGTCACTAACGGGATTCATAGGTGTAGAGTCGAGTTAATTTTTTCAACCACTTCTCCCGGAGTGTAATGCGCTTTTACCAGATAATCTACCGCTCCCAGATCCCTGCCTTTTTGGATTTCTGACTGCTGGCCGAGATTGGAAAGAATGATCACGGGAATGGCCGAGGTGGCGGGGTCTTGCTTGAGGCGTTTTAAAATCTCAAACCCATCCATGCCGGGTAAAATGAGGTCAAGCAGTATCAGAGAAATTTTTTTGGAACGCGCAATTTCAAGGCCTCTTGCTCCGTCCAGGGCAAATTCTACGGCCAGGCCGGCTTTTATGATTCGCCTGCACAGTATTTCCACAAAGAGCTGATCATCCTCGATAACAAGAATTTTAACGCCGCTTTCGCTGTTTTGAGGTCCTGAAGACGCGGGAAGGCTTGGTTTTACGGCGCCGGGGGATTTTTTTATTTTGGGGCGCGGGAGAAACTTTTCTACTTTCTCGAGAACTTGGCGGGGTTCGAAATGGGCTTTGATGATAAAATCTTTTACGCCAAGTTCCCTCGCTCGCCCGAGTTCAATCGGCTGGCCGGAATTTGAAATCATAATTATCGGAATTGAGGCAAGCGCCGGATCTTTTAAAATTTCTTCCATGACCTCAAAGCCGTTTTTTATGGGAAGCAGAACGTCAAGCAGTACCAGGTTGGGTTTGAGGTCTCGCATAAGCGACAGTCCTGCGGCGCCATCAATGCCAAGCTCCACGCGATACCCGTTTTTTTCAAGGGTTCGCCTCATTTCTTCCGCCAGGATTACTTCATCTTCGATAATAAGAATGGTGTTTTCCATGCCAATGTTGTCTAAATTTATATCTACTGATATAACTGGTTCACTCGGGAGAAATGAAAACTTGGTTTTCATTTCTCCCTCCCTGGCCGTTATAAGCGAGACCCAATGTCGAGCGTAATGAATTTAGCTATCCCC
>CAYPFS010000047.1:4299-6017 GCA_964410175.1 uncultured Candidatus Saccharibacteria bacterium | reverse complement strand
TGGTGCGAGAAAGGGGAATCGAACCCCTGCTTTCAGCTTGGGAAGCTGACGTACTGCCATTATACGACTCTCGCCTAGAGCTTGTCGGGAAACCCACTTTCGTAGCGAAATCCCAGAATTTCGTGCGAGACACCCCGGCGGAAAGCGAGACGTATCTCGTGATACGTCGAGCTTGAGCCGTTGGGTGTCGCAGCCGAAATTATGGAATTGCAGCAGAATATGGGGTTTCCCGACAAGCTCTACACCCATGCAGAGGTCTATTGGAGAATTAACCCCTCGGGATTAGTGGGTCGGGTACTTACGGATGGCTTGCACCGCAAGAATCGTAACTAGGGCAAGAATTATGCCAAACATAATGTGTTTGATTTCCCGGACCTCGGCGATTAGTTCAAGGCCCGAGCCAAGATAATAACTAAGAGTTACCAAAAATAAAGTCCAAGGCACCGAAGCCAGTATATCAAAAAATAGAAACTTCGTAAAATTCATCCTAAAATGTCCGGCCAGAATCGGTACCGCCACCCGAACTCCCAAAAGAACCCGCGAAAAAAACACCACCCCCTCTCCGTATTTATCAAAATAGTATCTTCCCTTATTTAACACCAAAGAAGCGTAGGGCAGCCGTTCAAATTTTCGGAAAACCCTCTCCCCGTAGGTGCGTCCCATAAAGTACCCAAGCGCATCTGCCGCAAGGATGCCCCCAAAAAGAATGTAAACCGCGGGCCAAAAATCAATAAATCCCAAATAAGCGAGGTACCCTCCCAAAAGAAGCGTAATCTCCTCGGGTACCGGCAGACCCACACCGGATAAAATCAAAATTAAAAAGAGAGTCCAGTAGACAGCCGCGGCGGAGCTCAAAGGAAGAAAAATAAATGCCCAGGGTAAATTCATACGTTCCCTACTAATTACCCATCACTATTAAGCTGCTAATTGCGGATGGCAACTATAAGTGGTCGGTAGGGCTGCATCAATCCAAAGTTTGCTTTATTATCTCCGCAACAGCTTTGGGATTCGCCTTGCCCCGCGATTCTTTCATAACCCGTCCCACCAGAAACTGCAAGGATTCCTCTTTGCCCTTTTTGTAATCTTCCACCGCCCGCGGATTTTCTTGAATAATATGCCCGACGATATTTTCGAGATCGGCGACGTCGGAAATCTGCCAAAGGCCCAACTGCCCTACAATGTCCGAGGGATCTTCGCCCGAACGAAACATTTCCCTAAGCACGTCTTTTGCGGCCAGATTGGAGATTTTATCCTCGGCGAGCAGCACCGCGAGTTCCGCAAAATCTTCAGGAGTTATACGGATCTCGGAAACAGAAACGGTAAGCTCGCCAAGAAATCTCAAAAAGTCTCCGGTAAGGATCGAGACCGCGGTTTTTATCAAATTTCGACGCGGTTTTTCGGGCGTCTCTTTATCGTGTTGTCTTAACTCGCTTACCACCGCTTCAAAGTAATCCGCAAAAGCTTTATCCCGCAGAAACGCTTCGGCCGTATCCGGACCGATTCCGTACTCGAGAACCAAACGTTTGCGTTTGGCTTCCGGAAGCTCCGGCAGATGCATTCTTAAATCTTCCACCCAGTCCCGCGAGAGTTTTAACGGGGGCAAGTCCGGCTCTGGAAAATAACGATAATCATGGGCCTCCTCTTTGGAACGCTGGGGGAAGGTGACACCTTTCTTCTCGTCCCACCCGCGGGTCTCCTGCGCTATTTTTTCGCCGCGC
>CAYPFS010000047.1:3212-4289 GCA_964410175.1 uncultured Candidatus Saccharibacteria bacterium | reverse complement strand
TCGCCGCGCTCGAGTAACTCGGTCTGCCTTTTTATTTCGTAATCCGCCGCATCCGCCGCGAACTTGAAAGAATTTATGTTTTTGATTTCTACTTTAGTGCCGAGGGCAGTTTGATCGTCGGAATTTGAGGTTTGCGGCCGGAGTGAAATATTCACTTCAACGCGCATCTGTCCTTTTTCCATATCCGCATCCGAGACGTCAAGATACCGTAAAATTCTCTGCAGTTCTTCGCCGAATCGTTTAACCTCCTCCCCGGAGCGAAGATCCGGTTCCGTAACCAGCTCCATCAAAGGAATTCCGGCGCGGTTAAAATCCACCAAGGAAGAGCCTGTCTGCGGATCATGGATCAAGCGTCCCGTATCTTCTTCCAGATGTATTCGCCTTATTCGTATTCGCCCCAAAGATCCTCCCTTCACCAAAGGATGCTGGTATTGTGAAATTTGATAACCCTTCGGCAGGTCGGGATAAAAATAATTTTTACGATCAAACTGGGAAAATTCCGGAATTTCTCCGCCCAACGCAAGCCCGGTCATTACCACTTTCTTTACCGCCTCCTTGTTTATCATAGGAAGCGTTCCGGGGTGCCCCATACAAATCGGGCATACATTTATATTGGGATGCCTTTCATTCGGATCGTTCGGAGAATAGCAAAACATCTTGGTTTTGGTTTTCAATTCCGTGTGGATCTCAAGCCCGATTATTGGTTCGTAAGGCGTCATAATTTCAAGGTAACATACGTTTGGTAATAAAAAAAGCGGGCTTGACCCCGCACCTTTTTGTTGGCAGGTAAAACTTTGCGCGTAGCGCAACCAACAAAAGGTGCGGGGTTGAAAACAGCCCTCTTTTTATGCTACTGTAATCTCTACCGCAAGGCGCGGGTGTAGTATAGTGGCTATTATGCGAACCTTCCAAGTTCGAGACACGGGTTCAATTCCCGTCACCCGCTTGCCACAAAAACAGCCGTATATTTACGGCTGTTTTTGTGGCAAGTATATTTACGAGTCCGCTAGAACCTACTTTATCAAAAACGGCTGAAAAAGAGAAGTGCCGCGCCTGCGGCGCGGCACAAAACCGCAA
>CAYPFS010000047.1:1407-3202 GCA_964410175.1 uncultured Candidatus Saccharibacteria bacterium | reverse complement strand
TATTTGAATTATACTTCAAAAAATGATAAAGCGCAAAAAAATTTAGCGTTTGGAAAGCGAGCGGGCAAAAAATTTCCTCCCCCTCGCCCCCTCCATTTTTTGCCCGCTCGCCTTGGCCAAATCGCGCGCTTGCGCGCGACGGAATGATTGATAGAATCTTAAAAATCCTATACAATAACATTAAGGTATTTGTTTGCCCCACCATCCCGTGCGCACAAATAATTTACTCCCTATGAACGGCAACCATAAGTCAAAAATTAACGATCTAAACCTGCGAGATTGGAAAGAATACAAGGATATTCTGACCGATAGTTTGTGGTTGATTGGCGAGCGCGACAAGTCCGGCGCGCACAATAACGTTTACCACGGCAATTTTATTCCCCAAATCCCAAATCAGATGATGCGCAGGTTCACTAAAAAGGGCGATGTTGTCTTGGACGCTTTTTTGGGCAACGGGACAACACTTATTGAGTCAAAAAGATTGGGACGGCACGGCATAGGGGTTGAGTTAATACCAGAAGTGGCGAAATCAGCAATACAGAATATCAACCGCGAGCTACCAAACGGCGGAAAAGTTTTTACAGAGGTTATTGTTGCTGATAGCACGACCAAAGACGCACGCGAAAAAGTTTTAGAGACACTAAATAAAATTGGCCAAAAAAGCGTCCACTTGATTATTCTGCATCCCCCGTATCACGACATAATAAAATTCAGCAACCGAAAAGAGGATTTATGTAATGCTCCGACAGTTGAAGAATTTACATCAAAGTTTGGCGATGTGATAGAAAATTTTGTTGACTTGTTAGACCGAAATAGATACTTGGCTGTTGTTATCGGCGACAAATACACAAATAGCGAGTGGGTGCCGCTCGGCTTTCATCTCATGCAAGAAACGCTGAAGCGCGGACAAGGATTAAAGCTCAAAAGTATTTTAGTGAAGAATATGGTGAACAATCGCGCAAAATTCAATCAGGAGCATCTATGGCGTTATCGCGCGCTCGTTGGCGGGTTTTACATTTTCAAGCACGAATACATTTTAGTTTTCAAGAAAACTTAACTATGTTAGTTAGCGCAAAAGAACTAGCGAACTTAAAATTGAAAGCCATTAAAGCCGATGACTTGAAAGAGCTTGCGGCTGGTGTTGGCGTTGAACCGAAAGGAAGCGCAAGCGACCTTATCAAAAAACTGATAGGCCTCCCCCAGAGCAAAATTGATTCGTTTATTAAAACAAAATACCAAACGCAAGTCAGAGAACGACAGAAGTTGATACCAGATAGTGAGCTTGTAAAAGAAGTCCAAAAGGTAACGGATTTTAGCTGGGGCGTAGTACAAGGACAATTAGACCAAAAAATTCAAGCGGAATATGTCAGGAAATTTTTCCGCTACAACGATTTAATCAACGGCGTTAAAAATAAGCTTCATGACGATGTAACTTCTTATGTCATAGCGACTTGGTATAATCACTGGACAACAGTTTTGATTGAAGACCATATCGGCTTACATTCAAAAGTGGTGCCTACGCTCAAAAATAATTTTGACGTTGATATTTTCTTTGACGGGCAACCCTTTGACCTAAAGACAACCTATCTGCCGCGTGGTTATTCAATTGACGAGGCAATTAAAAAACCGCGCCAACTGGCAATTTGGATGTACGAAAATCAGGGCGCGCAGCGCTTCGGCGCAGATAATCGGCTATTTGTAATCCTTGCGGACAAAAATAATTTAGACCAAAGCTGGAAACTCAAAAGAGATTTTGATTTCGTCTTTGGCAAGATTGACCAGTTTTTCAACGAGG
>CAYPFS010000047.1:320-1397 GCA_964410175.1 uncultured Candidatus Saccharibacteria bacterium | reverse complement strand
CTAATTACCTTACATTTTGCTATTGATTTATCCACAATATCCAAAGTTTTCGATTGAAAGACCGGACGCATTGCAGTTAATGAAAGAATTTGAGAAAACTATAAAGCCGAATTCAAAGTTGCTGATTATCTTGGATTGCCCAGGTGGAGATATTTATACTTCGGTGAAAATGGTTGATACTATAAGGTCAAAATTTTCGTCTGTTAAATTTGCAATTCCTCTTTATGCTAAAAGTGCCGCGACATTGATGAGTTTGTCGGCAGATGAAATAATAATGTCTCCGCAGTCGGAACTAGGGCCATTAGACCTTCCATACGAACATCCGCATTTAGAGGGCGAAATGATTTCTGCATACGATGTTGTAAGGTCGGTTGAGTATTTGCAAGACCTCGCTGTTCAAAAAGCCCTTGATGATATAGGACTTAAAATAAGGAAAAGTGTTGGGTTGAGCCGAAAAGATTCTGTGACAATGGCCATAAAGTTTGCTACGGATTTAGTGACCCCGATTTTGTGTAAAGAAGACCCTCGCGTTATATATGTTTGTTTTAGATTACTTTTAATATCCCAAATATACGGAACTGAATTTCTACGAGATTATATGTTCAGAAATTCTCCGAGCTATATTCGCCGCGAGCAACCATCAAAAATAGCGTATAGGTTAATATGGGATTATCCAGACCACGGTTTTTCAATTCGTAGGGTAGAGGCCAAGAAAATGGGTTTAGTAGTTAGAGATGCCGAAGGGTTTGCTGACTGGAAATCAGTTTGGAAATGCTACAGCATTTTTATGAATTCGGAATCTAAAATTATAAAGCTTTTCACTAAAGAAGAATTTTCTAAATTTCTTAAATAATATGTTAAAGAAAGACGAGAAACAGATAGGAGAGTTAAAAGAAGCAGAGGCCTCCAAAAAAATAGCGCAGGAGTTTATTGAGCGTTACCAAAAAGGACTGGAGGAAACAAAAGTGGAACGCAAAACTGACAAGCAGGAAAAAGACGGGCCCAAAAGTGGGGAAAGAAAGGCCTCTATAAGTAGTTTTATTTGATAATCATTCCGTCGCGCGCAAGCGCGCGATT
>CAYPFS010000047.1:0-310 GCA_964410175.1 uncultured Candidatus Saccharibacteria bacterium | reverse complement strand
GCTCCGCCCGCTCGTTCAGGGCGGAGCCGAGCAGAAAAACGCGCGAGCTGTTTCGCTCTTGATGTGCGGTGTGCAGGGCCGCACTCGCGCGGTATAATAGGGAGTGATGCAGAATACATCTCGCGACGCACGTAAGTTCACTCGCCAAGATTTTTCAGTGAAAAACCTAGGCGGGTTCACCCTCGTGGAGCTCGTGGTTGCAATCGGCATCACCGCGTTTCTCGCGAGCTTGGTAATCGTCTACGGGAGCACTGCCCGCGAGCAGACCGCGCTCACCATTGAGCAGGCGAAGCTCGCACAGGTCATCCAG
>CAYPFS010000046.1:0-6154 GCA_964410175.1 uncultured Candidatus Saccharibacteria bacterium | reverse complement strand
TCAAACTTTTCTGGACGAGATGTGGGGGAAACTGGATCGCAACATTCCCGGTGACTACACGAGGAATGTTGAATGGATTTTTACCGACGACAAAACAGGCGCTGTGCGCAAAGAAAATATCGTCTATCGGTTTACCGTTCTTGCGCCAAATAAAATTAGCGGCGACTTGAAAATAATAGGAAAGGTATTTGACGCAAAACAGAGGCCGGTTGGCAATATTTCGGTTTCCCTTTCCACCGGCCCCGGAGGATGGCAGACATCCGTAAGAACTAGATCCGACGGCAGTTTCAATTTTCCCGGCGTTCCCAAAAGAAATGATTGGATGCTAGAAGCAAACGGCGCCGGCGGCCGGGCTTTTTCAGCCGTTGACCCGGCTAAATCATCATACACATTAACTCTCCGAAAACCGGCTTTATCGTCTTCCTACAAAATCGCCAAGACCGAAAAAACCGAAATCGGTTTCTGGGACGGCGATGTTGATGATAATGAGAAATATGTTCTCTTGATCAATGGGATGGAGAATTGGCGGAATCCGAACCTCAAACCAAAATCAAAACTTTATCTTTACACTTTAGACGGAGAATTGAAATGGACTTATGACATGGGGTGGGAAGGATGGGGCGCGTCGCTTTCCCGCGACGGAAAGTATGCCGCTTTTACCACATCGGGTCCGACCAAAAATCTCGGCATCATTGACGCAAGTTCCGGCAAACCTTTATGGATAAAGAATGCTTATGATTTTCAACCCCTTGGGCCGTTCCGTGAAGTAGACAGCAGAAAAATAAAAATCTCCTCGACCGGCTCTTATATTGGCCTGGCTTCTTCAGACGGGACAATTTTTCTTCTTGACTTGAAATCCGGCAAAACGCTTTGGAAACAATTTTTGAAAGGACAAGTGCGGGGGATTGTGTTTGATAAAAACGACAGGTATGTTTATGCGGGTTCGGGAGACGGCAATGCTTACAAACTGGATATCAGCGACGGCTCGACTGTTTGGAAAGCGGATATCGGCTCCTGGTCTTTCAGTTTCAAACTCTCCCGCGACGAAACGCTTCTTGCCGCCGGCGGAAAGTTTGGCGAAGCGACGGTGATTGACGCAAAAAGCGGCAAAAAGCTCTGGCAGGAATATCAAAAAGGGGCTGTTACCTGGCTTGATTTCTCGCCGGACGGCAACTATCTCATTGCCGGCGGAGGCGGTCAGGGCGCGACAGCGTTTTACGAGACCCGCACGGGCAAAAAGATTTGGAGAATCAACGAGTTTTCTCACCAAGGGAAATTTTCCGCCGACGGCAGGTTTATTCTTATCGGAGACCGCGACCTCAAGATTTTTGATCTCAACGGAAACGAACTTCAAGTCATTAAAGCGTTTTCGTTTCAAGCCGGGCAAGGGCAATTCGCTTATGTTTCCAAAGACGGAACTAAAATTGTATTCACGGCGCGGGACATTGATCCCGGTATGACAAGTATTGCTTTTGCCAAAGGCGGTGTAAAATCACTTGCTGCGGAAGAACCCGAACCAGCTGTCGTCAAACAATCACCTCAATCGCAGAATCAGCCGCAAATTGTTTCCAATCAAATAAACCCCCCGGCCGATAAAACAGAAGCTGAATCGCCTGGAGCTTTGCCGCCGGCCGCTCCGCAGAAACAACCAAGCGGTTTTTTCCAGTTGCTCAAAAACTTCTTAAGGTCAATTTTCAGATTTTAATCATTGATGTTTGATAGTGGAATAAGTTAGAAAGAACAATGTGTGCGAGCGAGATCTATCTTGGCCTATTCAGGAGTTCTCACCAAACAACACCGACGGTTATATTTGTCGACGAAACTCGCCACAAAGGCATTCAGCGGGCAGAAACTGGTGAATACCGGCTAAACGTACAGGTCTTATATTCTGGCTAATTTCTCACAAAAGCATAAGTCGATGATCGAGGGACCTGCAGAAATACCTTTCTTATCGATTCCACCGCGCGGAGCCAGACGGGATGAGTGTCGCGCAAAGCGGCACTTCTCTCTTTATTTATCGGCAATTTCGGCGGCTTCATTGAAGAAACTGTGCAAGTGTTGGAAGAATACGCTAAGCTTGATCCTTCGTGTGTAAAGGCATTCCACGAACTTAAAAACAAAGAAACCTGCTTTGGCTGGGAGGAACCGTTTTTAGAACTCGTTAGATAGGGCTTAATTCGGCACAAAGGGCACAAAACTCTTACTTCGGTTCAACCGCTCGCCATAGAGGCAAACACTGGCCAAAAGGCGGTTAAACTGTCTTTGCTTCCATTTTGTTCTCGTGCTATACTAAAGGTATTATGAAACTTGCGCTTACAATTTTCTTAATTACCGGCTTCATCGGAATAGCCGTTTTTGGCGTATTTGCGATGAATCATGGTTCCGAACATGGCCATAATGGATGTATTGCGGCAACAGCTAAAGGTGTCGATTGTCCCAAAGAGGAGGGTGCCATCTCATTTCTTAATTTCCACCTCGACGCTTTTCGAAGTTTTTCAACGGCGACTTTCGGCGATAATATCGCAGGCGCACTGCTCTTGTTAATTGCTTTGATATTAGCAGTTGCTGGTGGAGTGGTTGCCAGCATCCATACGGCTCCGCCTGCACTTGCGGTTAACTATCATCGTAGGCAATTTTTGGAATCATACTCTTTTCCGTTCCAGCGGGAATTTACTCATTGGCTGGCACTTCACGAAAATAGCCCGGCTTTTTCATAAGACGCCGACATAAAAACCGTTGGCCCTCCTCCGTTAAAACTGCGGACGGGCAAGTCGGACGGGTTTGTGTCGCGCGTCTCTTTGTCCCTCTCAAACCCCGTTAGAAGTCCGCATCATGGAGGCGGCAGTTGCAGAAAGCGACTTACTTCTAACGGGGCAGGCGGGGATTTTTTGTTTTCCCGATTTTGTATGAGCGAAGCGAATATATAAAATCGAGGACCCCGTACTAATTTTGCCGCCCTCTTCAGAATATAAGTGGAGCTTAGAAGAATGTACGATGGCTGCCGCGAAGCGCGTGTGTCGGATAGACACATCCCTTGATGGGCGAAGCGCTTCGCCGAAATATTTAATCGCAAAATTAGTACCGGGGTTGCTACAAATTCGATCACATGAATAAAACAACCGTAATAGGCATCGTAATCGCAATTCTCGTTCTGGGCGGAGTTGTTTGGCTTGCCCGTCCGAAGCCGCCGGGCGAAGGCGGGATCGCGCGGCCAGATTCTCAAATAGGCAATTCAACATCAACTTCGCAAAACTCTAACGGAGCACTAAATGCAGAAGAAGCAAACTTCAATTTCGGCACGATCTCTATGGCTGCCGGGAAGGTAAGTCACTCATTCAAAATAAAAAACCCGGGTCGAGAACCAGTGAACATCGGGAAAATGTACACATCCTGCATGTGTACTACAGCCGCTCTCATAATCGGCGGCAAGCAATTCGGGCCCTATGGCATGCCCGGGCATGGCTTCATTCCCAAAATCAACGAGTCAATTAATCCTAACGAAGAAGCGAATGTTGAAGTTGTCTTTGACCCTGCGGCGCATGGCCCTGCTGGAGTCGGCCGAATTCAGAGGTCGATAACCATAGAGAATAATGCGGGGCAGGCGCTCGAGCTTGGATTTACCGCCCTCGTCACTCCCTAAAAAGCATGGACCCCGTTAGACATCTGCATTGTTTCTCAAGTTATACTGCCGATGAACTTAACGGGTTCAGTAAAATATATGGACGAAATACAACCAAAAATGTCTAACGGGGTGAACAAAAAACTCACAATTCTCATTTTCTTCGGCGTTCTGCTTCTTGGCTTAGTGGCGTTTTTCAAGTTCGGAAATGTCGGCACGACCGCACTCTGGAATCTCTCAAACGGCGGGAAATGGCTCTTGCCGCTTGTGGGAGTAGCGGCTCTCATTGATAGCATCAACCCGTGCGCTTTCTCGATTCTGATTCTCACCATCGCCTTCCTCTTTTCGATCGGCAAATTACGTTCGAGTATTTTGAAGATCGGCGGTTCTTACATCGCCGGCATCTTCATCGTGTATATACTGATCGGTCTTGGAATTCTGCAAACGCTCCACCTGTTTGATACACCCCACTTCATGGCGAAAGTCGGAGCGTCGCTCTTGATTGCGCTTGGCGCGATAAATCTCATCAACGAATTCTTTCCGTCATTCCCGATTAAACTTCGCATTCCGCACGCTGCGCATCGCAAGATGGCCGAACTTATGGAGCCTGCGTCTATCCCCACAGCTTTTCTCTTGGGCGGTTTAGTGGGGCTTTGCGAATTTCCCTGTACGGGCGGGCCGTACCTCATGGTGCTCGGGCTTCTCCACGACCAAGCAACCTACTTGAAAGGCCTCGGTTATCTCCTTCTCTACAATGCTATCTTTGTATTGCCGCTCGTGATTATTCTCTTGATTTCGAGCAATGAGGCCGTGCTTCTCAAAGTAAAAAATTGGCAACAAAAAGAAAGAGGCTTGATGCGTCTCGGGGGCGGCATCGCAATGGTTGCTCTGGGCATCATTATCTTCTTCCTTTAACCACTATGCTTATCGCAATTGTTACAATCTCAATACTCGCGATCACTGGCTTGACTTGGTTATTGAACCGAATTCTGCCGTTCAAAATTTGTCCGATCTGCGCCGGTGTTTCTCTAACCTGGCTGTGGATGCTCGCCGCGAAATTTCTCGGCTACGAAATTGACTTGCTGATTCTCGCAATGCTCATGGGCGGATCGGTTGTCGGCATCGCCTATCAAATTGAAAAGAAGTTGCTTGCCCGCCGAAGCCTTGCTCGCCCGGCGGAGCCTTGGCGAAGCGGGGGCGAAGGAGGGCCGGACGGCCGTTCTCCGCTTCTCTGGAAAACGCTCTTTATTCCCGTCGGATTCGTCGCCGCATACGGCATCTTGATGCAATGGTGGAGCGTATTTCTGGTCTCGATCATCTTTCTTCTGCAGATTGCGTTCATCTTTCTTTCTCCCAAGAAAGAGAGCAGAGGTCGTAACCAGAAAGTCGGCGAACTCGAAGAAAAAATGAAAAATTGCTGTTAACCATGAAAACAATCGCAATAACAATTATTATTCTTTTAGTAACTGCTGGGGCGGTTATCTTATGGAATAAATCCAATAATTCGGCCGCTTCTCTTGATGCATTCGCGCAGTGCCTCGCCGGCAAGAACATTATAATGTACGGCGCTGATTGGTGTCCCCATTGTCAGAACGAAAAGAAAGCATTCGGCAAATCGTTTCGCTTTATTCCCTATGTCGAGTGTCCCGACGATCCCAAGAGGTGTCTTGCCGCCGGCATTGCCGGATTCCCCACCTGGATATTCCCAGACAATAAAAAACTTGAGGGCGAGCAGGGACTCCAAAAACTTTCGGAAGAAAGCGGATGCCCTCTGCCGAATTTAAATAATTAACCAAAACTGCTATGGATGAAGAAATTCAAAACTTGGAATCGGAACAGCTCGAATCCGAACTAATTAAAAAAGACCGCCTTCTCCCTGCCAGCATTTTCATCTCGGCAATCATTCTTGCCGGGGCGTGGGTATATACGACGGGCTTGAAATATCCCCAAGACCAAGCAAAGATTCAGCCGCAAACAAAGAATCAAACCGCGACCAGTGTTCTCGAAGAAAAAGTTTTGCCGTCGGAAGGAATAACCCTACCCGTTCGCTGGGGCGATCTTGGCGCCAAAATGGTAAGTGTAGGCGTGATTGACGGAGAAAAATTCGAACAGCTCTATGCGGGTCGAGGCGGCCTGCCCGCCGAAGCCTCGGCGCAGGCGGGACTCGATGACGAAACAAAGAGCTTGCTTTATGGCGAATCAAACGGCAATCTCAAAATCACTTCAGAGAATTCTGGAATGATTTTGAATCTTTTGTGGGCGTTGGCGTTAGGCACAAAAAATGATATTTTAGAGACAGGGCCGATGAGCGATCCGCGATACGGCGGAGCTGGAAATTTCGCTTCAACTGGAGGATGGACGCTTGCCAAGGACGATGCCATAGCGCATTACAGCCGGCACCCATTTGTAGTTTTGACGCCGGAACAGCAACAACTGGTTGAACGCGTAAGCAAAAACATTTATCGTCCGTGTTGTAATAAGGTAATTAGTGGTAATCGTAACCATGAGTAGTAGAATTATCGCATGGTTACGCGC
>CAYPFS010000045.1:4738-6218 GCA_964410175.1 uncultured Candidatus Saccharibacteria bacterium | reverse complement strand
TCTTCATACGGAGTGAGTTATATCACCCCGTTGCATTAAAATGTTGACTCCAAGACAAAGTGAAAATTTATCAGGATAAAATCTGAGAAGATTTATCCGGCGTCTGTCTCTTTATTCTTTCGCGGATCGGTCCAAGATGCAAAATCACATTCGGGATAGCGCGAACAGCCGTAGAAAATTTTTCCGCGTCTGGTTCTGCGGATTACCATATCGCCTTCGCCGCACTTGGGGCACTTCATTCCAATGGTTTCGGGCGCGGTTTTTAAGGGCTTGGTGTTTTTGCATTCGGGAAAACCGGAGCAGGCGAGAAATTTTCCAAATCTTCCCAGGCGCACAACCACGGGTTTGCCGCATTTCTCGCAAGACTCTTGGGTTGTTTCTACAACCCCCCGTTTTTCCACGGTTTCATATTTTTCCGCGAGGTGTCTGGCAAAAGGTTCGTAAAACTCGCGAATCACCGGCCGCCATTCCTTTTTTCCTGCGGCAATTTCATCCAGCTCCTCCTCCATTTTGGCGGTAAACTGAAGATCCACAATTTCCGGAAAATGTTTAACCAAAATATCGTTCACGATAAGTCCTACTTCGGCAGGTTTGAGGTATTTCCGTTCATATCGCTCGACGTAGCCTCTTTCCTGGATGGTGGAGATAATCGGAGCGTAGGTTGAGGGGCGTCCGATGCCGTAGTTTTCCAGCGCCTTTATGAGAGACGCTTCGGTAAAACGAGGCGGCGGTTCGGTAAAGTGCTGGAGGGGCTTTAGTTCGAGAAGCGTGAGTTCCTCTCCCGCGATTAATTCCGGAAGCATTGCCTCAAGAAATTTGATGGGATAAATTTTTAGAAAACCGTCGAATTTCATAACTTGTCCGGTGGCCCTGAAGGTATAGTTTTTTGCTTGAACGTCGACAGCAGTGCTGTCGAAAATGGCTTTGGGCATTTGGGTGGCGATAAACCTTCTCCAAATGAGATCGTACAATCGGTACTGCCCCTGATCCAGAAATTCTTTTACGGATTCCGGCGTGCGCCATGGATCGGTGGGGCGTACGGCTTCGTGCGCCTCTTGCGCCCCCTTGGTTTTGGTTTTGAAGCGCCTGGGTTCCGGCAGGGCGTAGTTTTTTCCCACCTCTTTTTCTAAAAACCCGCGAGCCTCACGCAGCGAATCTTCGGAAAGGTTAACGGAATCCGTGCGCATATAACTAATTAGTCCCGCGGGGCCCCCGGTTCCCAGTTCAACCCCCTCGTAGAGTTGTTGGGCGAGCATCATGGTTTTTTTGGCGGAAAATCTTAGCCGGCGGAACGCGTCCTGCTGAAGAGTGGAGGTGGTGTAGGGCGGAAGAGGGTTTCTGGCAACTTCTTTTTTCTCCACGTTTTCGACTCGCCACTGGGCGCTATCCAGATCAGACACAATTTTCCTCGCTTCGTCTGCGGTCTTAAGAGCGAACTTATCCAGAGTTTTCTTGTTGATTTTCGTAAGTAGAGCTTCAA
>CAYPFS010000045.1:0-4728 GCA_964410175.1 uncultured Candidatus Saccharibacteria bacterium | reverse complement strand
TCAAACGTGTTTGGGACTTGGAATTTGGAATTTGGAACTTCCAATTTCCGCAGGACTGCGGAAATTGTGTGGTATTCTTGCGGCTTGAATTTTTCTATTTCTCGTTCGCGCTCTGCAATGAGTTTCACTGCCGCTGATTGCACTCGCCCGGCTGAGAGTCCTCGGTACACCTTTTTCCATAAAAAGGGTGAGAGTTTGTACCCGACCAGCCTGTCTAAAATCCGGCGCGCCTGTTGGGCATCCACTCTTTTTAAATCAATTGTTCGCGGATTTTTGAGCGCCTCTTCGATAGCGCGTTTGGTGATTTCGTGAAAAACTATTCTTTCGGTTTTTCCCTCGGGGAGCTTGAGGGCTTGGGTCAGGTGCCAGGCGATGGCTTCACCCTCACGATCTTCATCGGTAGCCAAAATAGTTTTTTCTGCGTCCTGGGCGGCCGACCTCAGTTTTTTAATCGTGGGCTGGGATTTCCTCGGAACCACGTATTGCGGCTCGAAGTTATTTTCGACATCCACCCCGAGTTTTTGCTTTGGGAGATCGCGAACGTGTCCATAGGAGGCAAGCACAAGATACTTATCACCTAAAAATTTCTGCAAAGTGTTAGATTTTGTTGGACTCTCTACCAGTACGAGTTGCATAATAAATGATTTACCCCGTTTTTACGGAGCCCCGATTATCTTTGGGTAATTTTATATTTATAGGCCTTTAATGCTCGCGCCCGTATTTGTATGGCGCCCCAACTTCTATGCGGTAGTAACCTCAGTAGCTCCTCTTTAGGATATTTTGGATAAGACTCTCGAATGATTTTGTTTTCCAGGTCGGAGTAGTATAGCTTCTTTTCAATCCTGCGCTCCATCGCCGTTTTTGCAATTTGAAATCTTCTCTCAAGGTATAAAACGGCAGACATGTAAAGATAGGCGATAAGTTTCTGAGCGGGTCCGCAGCGGTACGCTATGTATGTAAGACATAGGTGTGGATTTTGAGCGCTGGGTACTTTACCAACCGACGAGTATATTTTAAATTTTTTCCAAAAGTGATTTCGTACAAATGTTACCACTTTTTCACCACCGCATAGATTGAGCACTGGATAGCCGCGCCGATCAATGGAAACACTTCCATCTCCGTCTATAAGACCGCGAATAAAGTCACTTAAGTATTCTTTTGGTACCTTTGGCGTCTGTTCGCGTAGACTTTTTCGGTAATCAACCCGGCGCGTTTTAAGATCGTCTACAATTTTTTGGCTTGTAATAGTAAGGTATGCGGCGTTATTTATAAAGGAGATTTTGTGGTCAGCTTTTAGTTCTCTTTTGATTTTGTAAAGGATATCAGCGTCGCGTCTTTATACCCCGAATTTTAATGCGTCGCTGTATCCCCTATACGTTCCTTTGACAATACAGCCGTCGGATAGAACAAAGCCCAAAATATAGGCCATGGTGGGCGACCAATTCTTAAAATAGTTCTCGTTTAACCCTAGACGTGGTTTGTGACGTTCTCTTTGGAGTCCCAGCCGTTCGCCTTGGGCTAAAATAGCTGGCCAGGTCCGTCTCGGCAGCATCTGTTTAAGCTCCCGTGAGGTTGTGGAAGCAAAACGGGCTTTTAGTAATTCGTTTTCTTCCGGTTGCCACGAGTTTGCTGAAGGAAGTTTTAACGCCCGTGCCTTAGCAACGATCGTAGCCTTGTTCCTTAGGGGAAACTTTATAGCCAACTCCCTTACAGGGATTTTTGGATAGAGTTCCTTCAACAATGCGGTTTCTTGTGGGGACCAGCGTTTATATAGTTTAATCATTGTTTAATCTTTATGCAGATTTTTGGTACGTATCTCCTCCCAAACTTCTTATTCTTCCATGCAACTCCAGCATTGAGAGCGAAGCCACAATCGCCGCAGTTTCCCATCCGGTTTTTTCTTTGATTAAATCAATCCCCGCGGGCTCTTCTAAAAGTTCAAGCAGCGCTTTTTCTTTTTCGTCGAAGAGCCCATCGGCCCTCGCCGCCTCTTCCCTAGTATAATTCATTCCAAGTTCTTCTAAAATATCTTCGGCCCGCATTACGAGTTTTGCGCCCTGTTGGATGAGCCGATGCGGACCGGCGGACGTGGTGGTGAATATTGAGCCGGGCACGGCAAAAACGTCCCGATTCTGTTCAAGGGCAAGGCGCGCGGTAATCAACGCTCCTGATTTTTCGCGCGCCTCTACTACCAAAACTCCCCGCGCGAGTCCTGAAATAATCCGGTTTCTTGCCGGAAAGTGATCTTTGGTGGCGGGCGTCCCCGGGGCGTACTCGGAAATAACCGCTCCTTCTCCCTCCGTAATTCTTCGGACAAGGCCTCTATTTTCCGGCGGAAAAACAGAGTCGTGGTCCACCCCGCACCCGAGCACCGCTATGGTTTTACCTTTTACGTCGATGGCGGCTTCGTGGGCCCTCGTATCAATGCCCATGGCAAGGCCGCTTACAATGGTTACCCCGGCTCGAGCCAGCCCATGTACGATTTTCTCGGTGGCCTCAAGTCCGTAGTGAGTTGGGATGCGCGTACCCACCACTGCAATCATCGTGTTCGGCTCCCTGCGCCAAATACTCTGGAGGTTGCCGCGGCCGTAGATAACAACCGGCGGTTGGGGGATTTCATGGAGCTCGGCGGGAAAATTTTCATCATCCTCCGAAATCAGCCAGATATTTCCGCGAATGAGTTTTTCCATTTCCCGGTCGGGATGAAGAGACGGCCGTTTCCAGAGTATGGTTTGAAGTTCAAGCTTTCTGATTCCCGAAGCCGCAAGATCTGTTTCCGGCGCGCGCCAGGCGGTTTCAAAAGATCCGAAATGATTTTTGAGCGAACGCAAAGTTACCGGTCCTATGCCGGGAATTGAGTTGAGCACGTTTAAAAATTTTAGATCCTGCACGGTTTGGATAATAACCCGTTTTCTTTTGTTGCGCAATGTCCGCATTCGTGCTATAACCGAATAAAGCTCTTTGATTTTTACACAGGGAGTAAGGAGTGAAGAGGTTTATTCGAAAAGTTATGATTGCGGCTTTAGCTATTTGGAGTCTAGAAGCGTGCGGAGGCGGAGACTTTCCTCGCCCGATGCCAGAGGAGTATCCATTGCAGGAACAGCCGTTAGAGAAACAGGTACTCGATGAAGTTCATGCTCGGGTTTTTCTTAACTACTATAGAAAGCTGGAGCTTGAATACCTGGCCAAATGTTTAACCAACCTCTCGGATGAAAGGTTTACCGAATGTCTTGATCCCCATTCTTTTTATGTTCCTCCGCGGCCTGAAATAAAACCGGATTCGAAAGCCCAATTTTACCTCAAGGGTATCCGGGCTTTGGTATTGAGTTTCAATCTCGCCGGAAGAATTTGGTACATCCCGATATATAACTTTGAAAAAAATACCGCGGATAGCTTTTCAAAGACGCTTAGCTATTTGCGGAGCTCCGGCGCCTGCGGCGCCGTGCTGGACCTTCGTAATAATCCTGGAGGTCTTGTTGAAGAAGCAAGAAAAATGGCGGCCATTTTTTCCAAGAGGGCGGGAGAGGTCCTTTTTGTTGAAAGGGGCCGTTGGGGCCTAGGACGTCCGGCTGTCTCGGGTTCGGTCGGAGAATTCAAAGATTTTCCTGCCGTGATTTTGGCAGGTAGTAAGACGGCAAGTTCCGCGGAAATTTTTACAGGCGTGCTTCAGGGTTGGGAATACTCCGTGGTTGGCGTGAGAACCTATGGGAAGGGGTTGGTACAAAAAGATTTTGGCCTTCAGAATGGCGGCCGGGTACATTTAACGGTTGCCGAGAGCTTTCTTGGTTCCGACCTAAAGAAAATAGATGGGGTCGGCATAAATCCCGACTTTGTGGTCGAGCGCGCGTGGCCGGAACGCGAGATACTTGACTATTGGGCAGACGACCCGCAGCTTCAAAAGGCGATAGAAATTCTCAAAAACAGAACCGTCTCCTGCCGCGATTAATTATTTAATTAGAGTATTTTATTTGACATTAGACCCCACCGGGTCTATATTTTTATATAGCTAAAAGGCGAGAAGGAGTATAAAATGAAGCGTGTTTTTACTCATGCGGCAGTTGCGGCCCTTTTGCTTGTTTTGTCCGGCGCGGTTTCACTGGTAAGAACTCATCAAAACAAAATGGCCGACGCCGTGGATGCCTTTTCATCCCTGAACTTTGACAAAACCGTAGAAATATATGACGAAGTTTTGGAAGATTTCGAGAGATGGAGGATACCAAAGCCTTTGGTACGGAATTTTGCCGCGAGCATTCAGGTAAAACAAGACGAGGCAAGATACTGGCGGAAGGACTATGATTATTTGGTGTTAACACTACGCAAGGTCGAGTTGGAAAAAACCGAAGTGGATTCAAGATCCGAGTTTATCGGAACGAACGCCCTATACCGAGTCGCCGTAAAGGAAACTGATCGGAGAAAACTGGTTTCAGAGCTCACTGCCTTGGCCGATCGATACAAGAAAGTAGTTGATAATGATCCGGATAATTTAGACGCGGCGTTCAACTATGAGTACTTGCTGCGGTTGGCGGAAGAAGTAAGCTCCGGAAGAAGGAAATCACTCCCGGATTCGGGCGAGGAAATTTTACACGGATTGGAAGGCGGCGTCATCGGCTTGAAAGACGCTGACAAACTGAAGATTTTCATCCCGCAGGGGGACGAAGGACGTGATGAGAAACCCGATGCCGGCATCGGAGACTCCCCCAAGAATAAGGGCTAAGGAGGTTGGTATGG
>CAYPFS010000044.1:3599-6354 GCA_964410175.1 uncultured Candidatus Saccharibacteria bacterium | reverse complement strand
GGTTTAAACTTCAAAACACCGATTCAGGTGGTCACAAGCTATTGATTAGAGAACGATGATAGAATGAATTCGAATAAGGTTTCAACTGGGGGGATTGAATGTTTTTTGGAGTTTTTCCCAAGGTAACCCGCAGAAAAACGCTTCAAGAAAAAGTAGCTTTCGGGGAAAGAGGCCTATACCTTTATCTTCTTTTCCCCATAACCGTTGCCTTTCTTCTCACCTTCAGCACTGCCCGGATAATTAATTATATCTTTCCCGACATTTTTCTTGTGGTGAACGGAGTGCACATGCATCACTTCGCTTGGGGAATTATTGTTTTAGTCGTCTCCGGATATCTTGCTTTGGTTCACAGCGGGCCGCGGGCAAAGTATTTTATTTCGCTCTTTTATGGATTTGGTTTGGGCCTGTCTTTGGACGAAGCCGGAATGTGGCTACAGTTTCGGGACGACGAGGCCGTTCGTTGGAGCTACGACGGACTTATGATGTTCTTGGGTCTAATGTTTCTTGTTGTTTCGGCCAAACCCGGTATAAGGACATTAAAGGCTCTCTTTAGGCGATTCCCGCCCGATGGGTTTTAAGAAAATTCCGCGGCGGGACTTTTTTCTGGCAGGGCGCCGGATCACAGCTTAATACATTATAATTATAGGAATAGTGTAGGTGGGTTGTGCCGTATTGGTAAGGCGCCGCATTCGTCCCGAACAAAGCGGAGGCGTGGCTGAGTGGGTCGAAGCCAACTGCTTGGCTTCGACGGGCGATTTAGGCAAGCGTCCCCGCGTGCCGTCAAAAATCGTCCAGGGTTTCGCTGAAGAAAGCGAAACAAGGCGCCGGTCTCGACCCTGCACTAAAAATTTGGAAGTGTGCCTGAGCGGTTGAAAGGGCCGGTCTCGAAAACCGGTATACGGGAAACCGTATCGGAGGTTCGAATCCTCCCACTTCCGCTTTGGACGGGATTGCGATCCGTCAACTATCGAGGTTCAACCTCGATAATCTGTTGAGCGCCCGTTCGCCGTGCCTCGCCGAAACATTGGTGGAGGCGGGAGAGACCTGGGGGCTCAAGAGATCACAGAGATTAAAGCACCCCATCACGCAGATTAAAAAGTGCCCACCCGGCGTGAGCACACGATATTAACGATCGTAGAAACGGATTTTCTTCGGCCCAAACTCTCTGCAAACAAGACCCTTGATGATTGCGCGCAACTTGAAAGATCTTCTCGCTAGAACTGTCACTGCATCACATTGGGTTATCGCAAAACCATTCACGCCATCCATCGAACGAACTTTTTCTTCTAGACGACAAAGTTTGATGTGAACTCTAGAAGGTACTGGAGGACTTGGGTTTCTTGCTTCGTCTCGATCGACGCAACCCAGCAATTCATAACTCTCATAATCGTGAGACGATGTATCAAAAGTATCAATTCCGCGCCAGTTATTGACTCGACCTTCTTTTGCGGCCTTTAACGCAAGATGGTGGTTCCTGGAAATAACGTCGGCGTGGGAATAGTGATTACTTCCGCCTTTTCTTCCCCAACACTTACGGATTCTATAAATGGGCATGTTTCCTCCGTTTTTGAGGAGAGGTTGTACTAAACGATAAAATACTCTATTGAATTTTATTGTCAAATGGAATTTTTACTCCCGACCGATTCCTCTCAGATCGCGCTCTGGAAAAGAGCGTGAAAAAGCCTTAGGGTAGATCATATATGAACCAAAGAATCATATTAGCGGACGATGATACAGAATCGATAGGTTTTCTTTTCAGGCTTAGAATTCCCTCGTTGGTCGTCGGGCTTGTTCTGGGAATAGTCCTGTCTTTTGTTGTTTCAAGGTTCGAAGAAGTGCTTTCCAAGAATGTTGCCGTGGCCTTTTTCATCCCTCTGGTCGTGTATCTGGCTGATGCGGTCGGAACGCAAACCCAGAATGTTTATGCCCGCGATCTAAAAGGCGGGAAGACCAGTTTCAAAAAGTATTTTGTTAAGGAGGGTATGCTTGGCATAGTTTTCGGATTGGTTTTCGGTTTATTGGTTATACCCATAATATTGTTTTGGTTTCAAGACTTTGATTTGGCCTTCACGGTTTCGCTCTCGTTGTTCGGCGCAGTAGCATCAGCGCCATTGATCGCTTTAGCGGTAACCGAAGTTTTGCAGCTGGAGCACAAAGATCCTGCGGTGGGTTCCGGCCCCATAGCAACTGTCCTGCAGGATACTGCAAGCGTATTGATTTACGGCCTCATTGCGAGCGCTATAATTTTATGAGAGCTTACCATCAAGAATCCATAACCCTCATCTCTACTGCAATTGCGTGGTTTCGGCTGCACCGCATTCGCCGCTCTTCGTCGGTAGTATGATTTTAACGTATCTTGAGCGCAGTGCGCCCCGCACTAATTTCTTTTCAAACCGAACTTAATTCGGGGTAGTTTCCGCGGCGTCGCCTCCGCCCCGGTAAGGAATTAATCAAAAACCAGTGCCACCGCACTGGTTTTTGATCTAATGTGTTATTGATTGCGTTGATGTTGAAAAAATCGTAAATTGTGGTATGCTATTCCATACCACGTAATATACGGGGCAAACTGTGAAACCGGTCAAAAGTATAGCTGGTTATTATAAGAGAGACCATTATAAAACTCTTCTTCGTCGCGAAATTATGGGATTTCGAGCGAGGCGGGGAAGGACGAGGAGGGTGTACTTGGCTAAAGTACGCTGACGAGGACTGACGAAGCCGCAGCCGAAATCCCATAATTGCAGTAGAAGAGGGAGTT
>CAYPFS010000044.1:0-3589 GCA_964410175.1 uncultured Candidatus Saccharibacteria bacterium | reverse complement strand
CTAAGCATACCGTCTGAGCGGTTCGCAGTACTTTTCATGAGTTCGTATTTGGAAGAAGCGGAAAACTATTCCTCCGGCAAAAATCCGTCCGAGCTTAAAGATGAAGAAATACTGCGAGCCTCGCAGGATGAGCCGGCGGTTTTCCAGATATTGGTTGAGCGGTATCAAGAACCGCTGTTGCGGGCTGCGCTCAGAGTGGTGCGGAGGCGCGAGGAGGCCGAAGACATCGTGCAGGAGGCGTTTGTCAAAATATATAAAAACGCCGATAAGTTTCAGAAACTAGACGGCATCGAGTTTAAATCCTGGGCGTATAAGGTGACTATAAACACCGCGATAACCCACTACCGCAAACTCAAACGCGGGGAGTTTCTGGCCGAAGACCCGGCCTTATTTCAGGAGCCGGAGCCGGAGACTCTCGACAACCGTTTCTATTTTGCGGCAGATGCGAAAGCGGCGGTTGCTTCAGCCCTGGCAAAGCTGCCGGAACACTTGCGCGCGGTTCTCCGGAGCTACTATTTTGAGGACAAATCGTACAAGACCATATCCCAAGAGCAAAATATTTCCATACCGACTCTTAAAATGCGTCTTTTCCGCGCCAAAAAACTGTTTAAAAAGATAAATGATGAAAATGGAAACAAAGATCAATAGTCCTGCCGCACAATTTAAAGGCCAGATTTTAAATCGCGTCTATCGGGTTTGGCTTTGGCGAAAACTTGCCCCAGTTTTTATTACCGAAATAATATTGCTAACCGCCGTTCTATTCTTCATCGGAAGAACCATTTTTGTACAACGCGTAATTGAAAATGCCCTGACAGTGTTTTTTCTCAACCCCGGCCGGATTTTTGGATTTATTGCTTCTGCTTTTGCCAACGCCCCATTCGCCATTCAGATTTTAGGAATCGTTTTCCTCGTACTGCTTGCCTTTGTCCTGCGTCATTTAACGCAGGGGATTTTGCGCTTGATTTTGGTAAGGGAAAATTACTTCGCCCGGGTTGCGAGATAGGTATAGCCGCCTATAATGGAAATAATTTATTCGGATAAAGATTTAATTGTCATCAATAAACCCGCGGGCATTTCAGTGCATGGAGGCGATAGAGTTACGGGGCGCACGGTTGCTGATTGGCTGCTCGAAAAATTTCCGGAAATAAGCGGCGTAGGCGATGATCCTAAAACCCGCCCCGGGATGGTTCATCGGTTGGATAAAGACACCTCGGGGGTTATGGTTGTAGCCAGAAATCAGAAAAGTTTTGAATATCTCAAGGGTCTTTTCCAGGCGCGTTTGGTGGAGAAAATTTATTGGGCGGTGGTTTGCGGAAGGCTCAAAAAGCGGGAAGGAGTGATTTCATTTCCCATAGGCCGTCTCGTGAAAAATCCTTTGAAGCGCGGTATAGAACCCGGCCCTAGGGAAGGAATTCAAAAGACCGTGCGGGGAGCGCGCGAGGCGATCACGGAGTATGGGGTGCTTAAGTCGGGAGAAAACTTTTCTCTGGTGGAGTTAAGGCCAAAAACAGGCCGCATGCACCAGCTTAGAGTTCATCTCAAGGCTCTTGGCAATCCGGTGGCCTGCGATAAACTCTATGGAGGAAAGAATGTCTGTTGTCCCGAGGGAGCGAACCGTCAACTGCTTCACGCTAAATCAGTTTCTTTCAGTTTCCCCGCCTTCGCCAGTCCTTCGCACAAGGCTACGGAGCTGCAAAGCGAGGCTGCGGCGGGCAGGCCCGAGGGTCGTCGGCTGAATTTTGAAGCCGACCCTCCGGAAGATTTCATATCAATATAGGCAGTTTCATTCAATGTTTTCACCCTTTGATTTTGAAATTTTTGGACAACTTGCTCTGGCCGCTTTTCTGGGGGCGCTAATTGGGATTGAGAGAAAAATCGCAGGTAAAGGCGCCGGCATGAGGACTTTTGCCCTGGTAGCCATGGGATCGGCCCTTTTTTCCATAGTCTCCGTCAATGCGCTTAAATTTATCGAAGGGGCAGACGTAATAAACTTTGATCCTACGAGAATTGCCGCTCAAATAGTTACCGGAGTTGGTTTTATCGGGGCGGGGATCATTATCTTCAGCCAGTCCAAACTCCGCGGCGTTACTACGGCGGCCGGACTCTGGCTTGCATCAGCCATCGGACTTGCCGTAGGGTTTAAATTCTTTGCGGCAGCCATATTTGCGACCGTCATTGCCATTTTCATCCTTACGTTTTTATGGATTTTTGAGGAGAGATTTATAGAGAGATTGCCGTATTTTCGTCGTCAGGAGTCGGAAGACGATTCGGAATAGTCCTTGTCTATCGAGGCGGAATCTGCTATCTTACTCATTAATATGCCAACTACACCTATGGCAACTTCTTATCTACGCACCGATTTGCCGGAAATTCGTCCGGGAGATACGGTGCGCGTGGTACAAAAGATCAAAGAGGGGGACAAAGAGCGTCTGGTTCCTTTTGAGGGTTTGGTGATTGCCAAGAAACACGGTAAGGAGATCGGCGCGACTTTTACCGTCCGCAGAGTAATCGATGGCATTGGCGTTGAACGGATTTTCCCGCTCCACTCGCCAACTATTGATAAAATAAAAATAGAGCGCAGTTCACGAGTCCGCCGCGCAAAACTTTATTATATTCGCGAAAAGGCCGCGCGGGAGGTAAGGAGAAAAACTAAACAGCTATGGAGGGAAACGCCGATAGACAGTATTGAAGCAGGTGCGAAAGATGTTCAGTCGGGACAACCGGGTATATCTGGATGAGTGGCCTATAACCATTTTTCCGTATTTGGCATACGGTATAAACTTGAGCATAAGTTAGCTTTTTGTACCACCGATTTATGGCGGGAATAATGCCCAAAGAGAAGGTTAATAGAGGATGGTCGCATGAACTTGCTTATGCAATAGGACTTTTGGCAACTGACGGTTGTCTCTCTGTGGACGGGAGACACTTCGATTTAACCTCGAAAGACAACGAACAACTAGAAAACTTTCTTAGATGTCTCGGAATTAAAAATAGGATTAGCAAGAAAAGATCCGGATTCTCTGGGAAATTATATCCCAGGGTACAATTTGGAGATGTGAGATTCTACAGATTCTTATTAGATATTGGTTTGACTCCAGCAAAGTCAAAGACCTTAGGTAAACTCTCTATTCCGGATAAATATTTTTTTGATTTCCTGAGAGGCTCTTTTGACGGGGACGGTACGTTCTTCTCTTATTGGGATTCGCGTTGGAGATCAAGCTTTATGTTTTATACTGTATTTATTTCAGCCAGCCTCAAACATTTAGAGTGGATCCGTAAAAAACTAAATCAAAGGCTAAACGTCAAGGGCCACATTACTCATGATGGGAGGAAAAGCACTCACCATTTGAAATACGCAAAAAGGGAGTCTCTGAAGATTTTACGGAAAATGTACAAAGGCGATGGTACTGTTTATTTAAAGAGAAAGTATTTGAAAATTTTAAAAGCATTGGATACAATAGGATTAGGGTTGTAAAATGAGCGCGGGTGACGTAACTAGGTAGCCGTGCAGGCTTGAGGGGCCTGTGCCCGCAAGGGCGTGGAGGTTCAAATCCTCTCCCGCGCACCAAGACGAAACTTAATCCTTTTT
>CAYPFS010000043.1:4555-6371 GCA_964410175.1 uncultured Candidatus Saccharibacteria bacterium | reverse complement strand
GGAAGGTTTCCATGAAAAATCCGCGCTCATCTCCATGAGTTTGAAGAATAACTAAAGCGAGACCCGGAAAATCAGTTTTAATAATCTGCATGGTATTAGATTATTTAGACTCGTTATTACGAAACCAGGCGATGGTCTTGGCCAAACCCTCTTCCAGAGTATGCTTCGGGCGCCACCTAAATTTGGCGAACGTCTTTTCCATATTGGCCTGAATGCGATTGCTGTCGTAGACAACGGAGGACAAAGCGCCCCATTCGACCTTGCTTTTTGAATTCGTTTCTTTAATCACCGCACGCACCAATTCATCAAACGTAGTGGCCCGGCCGCTCGAGGCATTAAAAACTTCGCCGCGATACTCCTCCGCCTTGGACATCGCCTCTATATACAAATCACCCAGATCCTCAATATAGGCGAAGTCGCGCGTAATGCGGGGGTCGGTCATCCTGATCGGCTCATTCCGAAGCGCCGATACAACGACGTTATGCACTACCCGCCCCTTCGCCATAGCGGGGCCGTACGTTGTAAAAAGACGGATAGTAACAATCGGCTTTCCCTCTTTTCTCGCAACTGCCTGCCCATAGTGAGTAGAGGCAAGTTTTGTAATACTATAGATCTCCGGCGGCTCACCGTATTGAATACCCTCCCGGAACGGCTCGGTCGCCGGACCATACTCAAGAAAAGTTCCTGTATTTATAAAGGAGGAGTATTTAATCTCTTGTAGGGCGTCAACAAGATTTACGAATCCAATGAGATTTAAGTTTACCACCTCGTCTGAGGGCGCCGTAATGCCGCTCATGACGGTAATGCCGCCGAAATGAAGAATATGAAAAGGGTTAACTGTCTTAACAATTCGAAAGATGGCTTCGCGATCCGTAAGATCGCCTACGTGCTTCGTAACACGCGGTTCAATATCGCGGATTCTCCAAGTATCGGAATACTCGCGTAAAAGAATATGAACATCATATCCCGCGCGAACTAAACTTCGGCTGATGTGCGAACCGATAAACCCGGTCGCTCCGGTAACAAAAACGGCGCTTTCCACTCTAGTGGGCATATTTATGCAAAAATTCGGTGAATACCTTTTTAAGCCGGACAAGGTGTGCGCCTTCCATCCCGTGATGACAACCGACAAGAATCCCATTTCGCATGATATGATCGGCGGCCGGATAATTTTGAGGAGTTCTTCTCTTGATCCCTTTAAATGCGGGCTGCTCCAAGACATTTCCGGTAAAAATCGGCCGCGTCTGGATATTTCGCTCTTCCAAATACTTAGCTAGTGCCAGGCGGCTAAAACCGGCGCCAGGCCTGATAGTCAAAGGAAAAGCGAGCCAATTGGTTGCAACCCGTGGATCACGGCTAGGCAAGATGAAAATTCTGTCATACTCCTTAAAAAATCTGAGAAGGTACTCAAAATTCTGGTTCCTGCGCCTGGTAAACCCGCGAAGCCGCTTAAGCTGCTCGATACCAAACGCCGCCTGTATTTCCAGCGGCTGGAAATTATACCCGATTTCTTTAAAAATAAATTTGGCATCGTACGGCGCGCCGGCGAGCCGTGCCCGGAACCTCTTTCTTAGTTCCTCGGACAGCTCGTAGGCCCCGAAAAGAGTGGACATCCTTCCCCATTGGGAAAAAACTCGGGCACGACGGGCAAGATCGGGATTATGAAAACACGCCATTCCCCCGCCCCCGGCGGCAGTAATGATGTGAGAGGCGTAAAAACTGGTAGTCGAAATATCGGAATAATATCCGGAGGGCCGACCACGGAATTTCGCCCCGAGCGTATCGCATGAATCCTCAATCAGCCATAATCCGTGCC
>CAYPFS010000043.1:3817-4545 GCA_964410175.1 uncultured Candidatus Saccharibacteria bacterium | reverse complement strand
CGCTATCCTGTAAAGGGCTTCTAAATCTGGTATATTTCCCAATAACGAGGGGATTAAAAGAGCCTTGGTCTTTCGGCTGATAGCACGTTCAATTTTATCCGTATCGATGACGTACCGTCCCGGAACTACATCCACCAATACCGGTACAAACCCTTTTTGCACAATGGGCGCCAGGGTGGTGGAAAAAGTTAAGATAGGGGTAATTATCTCGGAGCCTGAAGGAAGATCGAGTACCTCCAGCGCCAACAGATTCGCGGAAGAACCGGAGTTTACCATAACTCCGTGCTTCTTGCCGAAAAGTCGGGCGATCTTTTTTTCAAATTCGCGAACGGCATATCCTGATGTAATATGCGCCGGGTTCTTCAATACACTGGCTACCGCGCGAAGCTCTTCCGGACCATATACCGCCCGGGCATAAGGCACGCGAAGGTTATTATTTTTCTTGGTAGTCATAGATTTTTTTGCCTGCTGAACCATTCGACGGTTTTACGAAGACCCTGTTTTAGGGTGTGCCTCGGACGCCATGCAAAACTCGAGAAAGTTTTGGCCATATCGGCTTGCCAAAGATTGTCATCATAAGCAACCGGCGGAAAGGCACCCCACTCAACCGAGCTTCTGGACTGCGTCTCTTCAATAACGGCGTGTACAAAATCGCCCAGGGTCGTCGCCACGCCGCTTCCTACATTAAAAATCTCCCCGCGGTATTCTCCTGCTCTTGACAACGTTTC
>CAYPFS010000043.1:0-3807 GCA_964410175.1 uncultured Candidatus Saccharibacteria bacterium | reverse complement strand
ATATAAATCAGCAACATCTTCTACATAAATAAAATCGCGCGAAATTTCTGGATTAGTCATTTTAATCGGATCGTTACGAAGCGCAGACGAAATAATATTATGAACCAGGCTCCCTTTGGTAACTAGCGGGCCGTAAGGAGTAAAAAGCCGCAGAGTAATGACCGGTTTTCCTTCTTTTCGCGCCATCGCCTGTCCGTAATATGTCGCGGATAATTTTGTAGTGCTGTAAATCTCCGGAGGTTCACCGTATTGAACACCCTCTTTGACTGACTGCATTCCCCGGCCGTATTCGATAAAACTTCCCGTATTTATGAATGATGAATACGGTATGCCTGAACTGGCGTCTATAAGATTCACCAAACCAATGAGATTCGTCTGAACCACCTCGTCTGCCGATGCCGTAACTCCTTGCCTGATAATGGAGGTGGCGAAATGGAGCACATGGCGGGGATCAACCTCAGCCATCACTTTAAATACCGCCTTGCGTTTTCTAAGATCGCCTATGTGCTTGGTAAGATGTGACTCAATATCGCGTATCCTCCAGGCGTCTGAACTCTCTCGTAGGAGAGCATGAACCTCATAACCTGCCCCTACCAGCCGCCGGGCGACGTGGGAGCCTATAAACCCGGTTGCCCCGGTAATAAAAACTTTTTCTCCTGCATCTTTCATCCTACTGACATCTATAACGCTTTTAATCCGCGGCGGGTCGCAGAGGCGACAAACTCCTCAATTTCCTGCGCTGCGATTTCGCCTGCGGGCATATCCAGCCCCCGCGGACGGATAAAATCTTTGATGAATGCTTCCCGCGCGGCTTTGTATTCATCGCGCCCATCGATCATTTTTTTAATTTCGGCTGCGCACTCAAAAGGCGTACGGCAAAAAGCAAGAGGACGGTACCGAACCAAATCCTGAAAATGCGCGGTCCCTTCGTGCGTGTCCCGATATTCCTCCGGAACGAGAGCAATGGATGGCTTTCCGGCAAGCATGGCGTCAATTATGCCGCTGGTATTGATATTCACTGCCCCCACCGCGTAATGAAGCGAGTTGTAAAAAATCTGGCGAGCGGATTCATCTTTCAGAATCTCGCCTTCTTTGGGATAAATTACTATCCCATCCCTTTTTAATTCAGCATACTGGCGGTAATTAGCGGGATGCGGACGCAGGACAATTTGCATACTTTTCATACGCTCGTCAGGCGAGCGCTCAAATTCATCTTTCACCTCCTTAATCAGCCAGCTCTCATCGCGGGCTATATTTTTAGAAGAACCGAGCCAGAGAATATACGGCCGGTCTCGGGCAATACCCGCCCTGTCGTAAAATTCTTCACGCGAAAGCGATGGCGTGAGATCTTTAAACCACCCGTCAAAAAAAGGAGAACCGATGATACGGATGTTTTTTGAGGAAACTCCGTGAATTTCTTGCGCCTGTTCGGCATGCGCCCTATTCCAAGCCAACAACCTATCGGGAATAATGTACAGCGCTCCCCGACAGGAAAGATTATCCCAAGAAAGCACCGGCACAACCGTGGGTATTCCAAGGGTTTTAGCCGCTTTAAGATATTCCGTGTCGGCTGAAGAGTAGCGTTGATTGGTCGGGGAAGCGATCAAAACTTCGGGCCTGTTTTCTTTTAGGCGCGCGGCGATTTTTTTATCGGCGGGAGTAATGCGTTCAACCCCGGAGAACAATCGCGTAAAAAACGGGGCGCCCAAGCTTAGTATTCGGTTACCTACGGAACCGCGATCAACCAAGTAGGGCCTAATACTTTGTGGAAGATAGTGAGCATAAGCCCGTCTCGCCCAGTCGGACTGACCGGACATACCAAGATAACGGCAGTAACTCAAAAACTCCCTGCTCCAAGAGATCAACCACAACCATCTGTCGGTACGGCTTTCAACCAGCTCGTAGGACAGGTTTCCGAACTTTTTGATAAAATCGTCCAGTGGAACAAGCGGCGCCTGCTTCGACCATTTTTTATCGAAAAGGCAGTGCACCTTGTGCCCCCTACGACAAAACGCCCCAACGATGCTTGAGAGGTAGTGGAAATTTGCTACGGCGCGAATTACAAATAAAACTCTCATCTTACAAATATACACCTATACACCGCCTTATCTTGCAGAATATTCCCGTAGTCCAACCGAAGCGGCAAAAAGGGTCCCAAGGCTTTAGCAGATGCCTTATAAATCTTTCTCCGTAAAAGTATATGGTATAATTTTCTAAGAATTTGTATCATTTGTTCTAATCAAAATACTTCCTTAACCAAAGTTCCAAATGAATCCACTGCCAGATATGAAATGAGTTTTTGGGATTAGCCTCTCTGCAGTAGCGCTCGTATTCTTCAAGGGCGCCTTTCTGATCGAAATAAGGTCTGCGGCCGAAGGACCTTGAAGAAATAATGGACGTAATCCACGGGCGGAGCTCTTTCTTGAACCAAAAACGCTGAGGGCTTGGAACCGCGCGTTTGGGGGAACGACCCACGAGTTCAGGTATAAATTTACGCATCGCTTCACGCATAAAATAGCGTTGCTCTCCATTCTTGATTTTGTGGGTACCCGAGAGCGAAAGACCAAGTTCAACCAAGCGATGATCCACAAAAGGAACCCTTTGCTCAACTCCGTAAGCCATGGCAGCCCTATCGGCGCTATGTAAAATCCGCGGGAGTTTGGTGTAAAGAATGTCGCGGTACTGCATGTTTTGCAGATGAGAATCGAACGGTTTTTCAAACTCGGGCCGAGATCTTGGCGCTTTTTTTACGAACGAGTCCCTCAACGCCGCAGTATTTACAAATGAAGTTCCATCCGCCGAAGTTCCGCCGAGCGAATACGCGGTTAAGGTGTTTACAAAAAAGTTAAGACCCGCGTTTCCGGAAAAATCGTGGCGCTTGGCATAACCATCCAGCTCCCGCAGGGCGACTTCAGCACCATAGGTTTTAATCATATCAAGTAGAAACGCTCCCATATAATATTCATATCCTGCGCCAACCTCATCTCCGCCTTGCCCGCCTAAAATAACCGGAATCCCCTCCTCTCGACAACGCCTGGCAAGCATATGAAGTCCGAAAGCCGGAAGCCCGGGAAAAGGTTCATCCTGATGCCAAGTTATTTCCTCGGCAAGATTGGGCATATCCCGCGGAGAAATAACAATGTGTTCCCACTTCCAGCCAAGGGCGCGCGCAAGAGCCAACATATACGGCTTTTCTATGTCTTGCGCGTCCGAATAAATGTGCGAGAAAAGCCGGAAATTTTTCTGGCCTTTCTGCAGGTGGTGAACCATGGCGGTAACAGCCGAGGAGTCGAAACCCCCGGAGAGCTGGATCCCCACCGGCACATCGCTTCGAAGCTGAATCGAAACCGCATTTTTAAAAATGTCCGTGAACTCTTCTCTCGCCCGCCGATCGCTCCAAGAAGAGAGATCTCTTACTTTTTCCTTCAGGTCCCAGAACTTTTTGATTGATATTTTACCGTTTTTATAGGTTAGAGTCGACCCTGCCGGGAGTTGGCGTATATTCTCGAAAAAAGTTTTATCCGGAAGGTGGTGATAGTAGCCGTAGGCTAAATAATCATAAATTGCCTCTTCGTTCGGGGCGGTTCGGACGCCTGATGCAAGGAGCGATTTTATTTCTGATCCAAAATAAAAAGCGCCGTTTTGCAGGGCGTAGTAAAATGGTTTTACGCCTAAATGATCTCTTGCGCAAAAAAGCATTTTTCGGCGCTCGTCCCAGATGGCAAAAGCAAAGATGCCGTTGAATTTTTCCACCGAGCGAGGCCCCCATTTTTCATACGCTTTCAAAATTACTTCGGTGTCTGTAGC
>CAYPFS010000042.1:0-6426 GCA_964410175.1 uncultured Candidatus Saccharibacteria bacterium | reverse complement strand
GTTCCGGCCTCCGCAGGAGGCTTAGGGGCGGGGACTATGATTTCTTTATGTTCTATTATTTCTTCAACCTTAGAAAGTCCTGTCCCTGCCGGGGGCTGGCTTTCCACAATTTTCGGTTCCTCGATTTCGGGAAGCCTAATCGTTTCCGGTAACCCGGTTCCTGACCGGAGTCGGAGTTCTTTACTTTTGGTGGACGTGGCTTTTTTTGCTATCCGGGTTGAGGTGAGGAAAAAATCGTAAAACTTGTCCGTAACTTTTCGCAAGATACCGGTTACCAATCCGCCCAAATCTTCACTCATCCTAAAAACCCTTTCTACGAATTCCCCGCCAGTCTCATCCACGATTGCTGCTTGCATCAAACCTTCGTTACCAAGAAACGTCACCAGAGAAAAACCCAAAACGAAAAGTAAAATTACAACTCCTAAAAAGCGGGGCACATGAGGTTGGGCGCGTTTTGATCCCCGCGCCTCAACGGGCTTTTGAAGACTTTCCTGAAGCCCGGAAAGTTTTTCCTCGATCGCCGCAAGACGTGCGTCCGGTTTTTCTTCCTGCGATTGGGGACGCGCCAGCGGATCGCTTGCGGCGGCAAAAATCGGAGCTTGATTTCTCCGAGAAATGTTTTGGAAAGATTCACCAACCCAAGCTTGGGTAGTGTACCAGCTCTTGCCGATTTTTACCCCGCGCAGCCTCTTTTTGAAAATCAAAAAGCGGAGGTAATTATGCGATACCCCAAAAATCTTGGCAGCCCTACCAAGATCTAAAAGTTCTTCTTGATTCTTTATCCCCTCCTTTTTATCCATTGGAACAAACGAAGTTTCGTTTAATATGCGTAAATAAGAGGAAATTTGCGTTTGTGTCTATCTTAAGAATAGCGCATCGGTATGGGATGGCAAGCAAAACTTATCCACAGATAAAAATTTAAGCCCTTTGGGGGCTTAAATTTATACGTTTATCTGCGTTTAAATGGCTTATTTAAGAGCGAGGTATATCTTGTACCACATCGGTCTGTAAACAACGTCAATCGTGGGCGGGTATTCGATCACCTCTCCGCCAAACCCCAGCTTAAACCGTGTGAGTCCCGGCCATCTTTTTTCGTCTATTCCCCAAAAATCATAGTGTTTGAATCCGCGGGCTTTTGACTCCTGAATTATGCGCCAATGCAAGAGCTGTGGAGCCATTACGTGTTTATCTTCGCGGCTGGATGCCCCGTGAAGATAGGTCGCAACACCGCCTGGTTTGTAGAAGTTTACCACGGCCGCCGCAAGCGCCTTCTTTTGATAATATGCGAGAAACAATTCGTTTGAAAAATCTCCAGACTGCACCGCAAGCATCTCCTCATAATAAATCCTCTCGTGCGGACGGAATCTGTCCCGCTTGGCCGTTTCATTTAGAAGGCTCCAAAACTCGCTGAATTGGTAACTGGGGACTGTCCCGACTTTGTCGAGTCCCGACTTTGTCGGAGAAAATAGATTTTCCGCTAAGACGCCGTGCCTCTCCGCAAGACGCAGATTATAGCGCGTCTTCTCGTGCATTTTCTGAAGCAGCTCGCCTTCGGATTTTTGCAGATCAAGGACTACGGTCTTTTGCGGCTGCAGGGGATCGGCCTGACGAAGTCGAACTTCCCGCGGGAAGTTCGACTCCAACGAACTTGTGGGATCAATTTTTAAAAAAATAGAACCCTCTTTACGGGCACTCTCCTTTATAACTGATAATTGGCTGCCAGTAACCAGGCTGGGCCGCGGTGAGTATAAATAATTAAAACCGCCGGGCAGGTCGTGGCGGATCACCAAAGCGCCGCCCATGCGCCAAGTTTTCCTGCCGAGCCGCCTCTGAAATTCTTCCCATTCGGGAGACTGCAAGAATACCATAGAACATAGAACACAGGAACCAGAACGCAAATAGAGCACAGACCACCAAAAACACAAACGGGTTTGGGCTCTGTGTTCTGTGTTTTGTGTTCTATTTATGCCCTGTGCGCATCTGGGCTTTGTGTTTTACCGTTTTCCTAGTCGCCGGAGCGCCTCTTTCACCCTTTTATCCGCGCCTGTTATCTCTTTCGGCACCGTACCCAACGCCTCCCGCGCTTCTTTCTGCGAGTAGCCGAGGGACATCAAAGCCTCGAGAGCATCCGCTTCTTCTTTAAGTTCCGGGGCCTCAATCGACACTCCCCCTTTTACAATCTTTTCCTTAAGTTCCAAAATAACTTTCTCTGCCGTCTTTTTACCGATCCCGGAGACACGGGTAAGATAAGAAGTGTCGCCCGATGCTATAGCCTTCTTTAGAGTATCGAGAGGAGCGATGGACATAATTCCGAGGCTCCCTTTTGGACCTATACCAGGCACTCGGATCAGGGTTTCGAAAAATTCAACCTCCTCCGGGGACAAAAACCCGTAAAGCTCAAGCGCGTCTTCACGAACATAAAGATGGGTCCAGAGTTTGACATCTCCGCCACTTCGTGGCATTTTGGACAGGGTCTCCTGCGGAGAATAAACTCGATAGCCCACTCCTCCGACATTTATTACGGAAAATTTTTCGCCTTTTAACGCAAGTTTTCCCTCGAGAAAAGAAATCATACTTTCATCATAACGCATTTGTTGAACTTAGGGAACTGGAGACGAAATAACCCCGCGCCTATTTTGCGTAGGAATGGGTGGTTTGAAGATTTAGGCGAATAAATAAAAAGGCCGGCGGCAAGAACCACCAGCGGTTATCCAATTTTTCTGCCTATCAATACTTCGGCGTAGCTGGAGTCGCGGTAGGGCGTAACCACTTCATAGGTAAACCCGTGTTTTCTGGACGCCTCCGGCCACCACGCGCGATCTCCACACACAAAGTACGGCGTATCAATGATAAATGTCCCGTTATCGGCAAGGGCGGAAATTATGCATCGTATGCAGTTATCCGCCAGTCCGAAAACTTCCGCGTCTTGACCGGACACCCTGCAGAAATTAAACCAAAAACTGCAGAAAGGGATGGCTATGAGAGGAAATTTCACGGGAAGCTCGAACGAAGTCATGTCGCCCCGGATAAAATGTATCCTGCCGAGCTCCTCCGGAGTCAGCCAATGCCTTACCGCCTTTTCGGCAAGTTCAAGCATGTAGGGAGAAGCCTCCAGACCATAAACCTCAATACCGGCTTTAGCAAGAGGCATCATCACCCGAGCGGCTCCCGAAGCAAGCTCGAGCACCGGCTGGCCGCATTCTCTCGCTTGAGTTATAAAGAACTCAAATTCTCCATCTCTCCTCTCTTCGGGCCTCATATCTTCATCCAAATATCCATGCGTGTCATCCGTCAGCCGTTTGTCGTAAGCAGATCTTATTTCGGACATCAATCACGCCTCCGAGAAAAGCTTCTAACACTATATGGGATCTAGACTAAAAAGTCAACCCAGCGCCTTTTCTGCACCGCAGAAAAGGCGCTGGGTTCACAAAAGGCGCGGGGTCAATATCGTTCCGGCCAGTTCCATGTTTAAACTACACTCCAACTATAAACCGGCTGGCGACCAAAAACAGGCCATCGAAAAACTCGTGGCCAATTTGAATACGGGCGCGCGGCACTCTACGCTCCTAGGAGTAACGGGCTCGGGGAAAACCTTCACTATGGCAAACGTTATTGAAAGGACCCAAAGACCGGCTCTCGTAATCTCCCACAATAAAACCCTGGCCGCGCAGCTTTACCAAGAATTTAAAGAATTTTTTCCGGAGAACGCGGTGCATTATTTCGTGTCTTACTACGACTACTATCAGCCCGAGGCCTATATTCCGCAAACTGATACTTATATAGAAAAAGACGCCAAAATCAACGAGATGATTGACGCCCTGCGCCACGCCTCCACCGCCTCGCTTTTATCGCGCCGCGACGTTATAATCATCGCTTCGGTTTCCTGTATCTACGGCATCGGCGATCCGGAGGAATATGAAAAGGCCTCGATTGAACTTAAAGTCGGCGGCAGAATTAGCCAAAAAGAATTAATAAAGAGGCTCGTCCTCTTGCAGTACGCCAAAAACCCCATTGATCCCCGTCAGGGACATTTTCGCGTGCGAGAGAATGTTGTCGAAATCCATCTCCCCTCCGGCGAAGAAGTGATTTCTGTTGAATTTGAAAAAAATAAAATCGCCGAAATAGAAATCCTGTCCGCGTCGGTCCGCGATGGAAAGAATCCGCGTTCTGTCCGCGACCTAAGGGTATTTCCGGCCAAGCACTTCGTAACTCCCCATGAGAAGTTGGAAATAGCGGCGGCGAATATTCGTCAGGAGCTAAAAGATCGCCTAGGCGCGCTAAAGAAAGGCGGTAAGGCGCTTGAAGCCGCGCGACTAAAACAGCGCACCGAGTTTGACCTCGCAATGCTTACCTCAACCGGATATGTAAACGGCATTGAAAATTACTCGCGCCATCTTGATTTCCGCGAACCAGGAACGCCGCCGCACACTCTAATAGATTATTTCCGCTACCGACACGTTGATTTTCTTACCTTTATAGACGAGTCCCACGCCACTATTCCGCAACTGCGCGGGATGTATAACGGCGACCGAGCAAGAAAAACAGTTTTAATAGAGTACGGCTTTCGCCTGCCTAGCGCCCTCGATAACCGGCCGCTGAAATTTGAGGAATTCAATTCTAAAATCGGGCAGGTGATGTATATCTCGGCAACGCCTTCTTTCTACGAGTTGGAAAAATCTAATCAGGTTGTCGAACAGCTAATCCGTCCCACCGGAATTTTGGACCCGGAAATCGAAATCCGCCCCACCCGAAATCAGATTAAAGACGTCGTCAGGGAAATAAAAAAACGTTCGGTCAGAAACGAGCGTTCCCTGGTCATGGCCTTAACCAAGCGTCTCGCCGAAGACATTGCCGAATACCTGGCTGAAGCCGGGATTAGGGCCGAATACCTTCACTCGGAAATTAAAACGCTCGAGAGGCCGGAGCGACTTTCTCGCCTCCGCAAGGGCGAGGCTGAGGCGGTGGTCGGTATAAATCTTCTCAGAGAAGGCCTGGACCTGCCCGAGGTTTCGTTTATTGCGATCCTTGACGCCGACAAAGAGGGCTTTCTGCGAAATGAGACCACGCTCCTGCAAATCATCGGCCGCGCCGCCCGGCACGTTGAGGGAAAAGTGATTCTTTATGCCGACACCGTAACCGGTTCGATGGCATCCGCCATCAGCGAGACTAACCGCCGCCGCAAAATTCAGGAAGAGTATAATAAAAAGCGCGGCATCGAGCCGCAGCAAATCAAAAAAGAAATCAGGAAATCGCTGTTTGAAGCGGGGAAAGAAGATGAATTACCCCTGCCACCCGGACCCACCGGGGAAATAATAAGGTCGCTCGAAAAAGAAATGCGTCGCGCGGTACGCGAAATGAACTTCGAACTCGCGGCTAAAATCCGAGATCGTATTAAGAGTTTGACCTAGGAGAGCCTGCCCAAAAGCTTAAGCGCGCGGATCATTCTTGTCATGCCGATCCCGCCTCCGCAGCGCGGGAAAAATTTGAGTCGCAGAAAGTCTTCCAACTCTTTCTCGACGCGATCTTTACGAAACTCGGCAAAAAGTTTCTTGGCGTATCGTCCTCCGCTTATCGAATGGAACCGGCTTCGCATCTCTTCGGGGTCAGTGCTGCGCTCGGCGGAGCCGATGGTTTCGATTCCATAAAGAATCACGTCAATTTTTTTAGCGTAATCCCCTTCCCGCTTCATATTCCAAAAAGGGAAGGTATATTCAGGAAAATTGGTGAGAAAGCAAGCCGAGCCGTAATTTCTCCCTATATATGATCCCTCTTCCCAAAAGGCGGCGGGGTTGACTGGTCAAACCCATATGCTAAAATAGCCCCCAGCCCTCTTATAGAAACAGGGGGAAAATATGCCTTGGGTGATAGTGAATCTTGATATCTACAAACATACGTCGCCGGAAACGGTAAAAAGAATCCAAAGGGCCTGCCGAGCTGCCTGGGCCTCGATGGCCGACAAGGAAAGCGGCGCAGGAAAGGGGCCGTACAAAGAGGAAGATGTCGGAGGATGCGCCGTCAGGCTGGTCAGCACGGTCGTTACGGACGTTGCCCTTGTCTACACAAATCGCGGATTTGGATTTAATGCGGACCTGGACGCCGCCATGCAAAAAGAGCTTTTCCGCGAATTCGGCGGCTCTCTTCCCCTAAGTTATAAACCCCGTCCCATTGAACCGGAGATGTGGTTTGACAACCCGGTATGGTCGCAAGCTCCCTGCACGCGACCGCATGCAGACGAAAACCGAGAAGACGACATACCATTTTAGAATCGCCCCGATGTCCATCGGGGCGAATTTATTTATTTGTCCAAAATTTGGAGCCCTGAGCTTGTCGAAGGGAGAACAAATTTTGGTAACAAATAAATAACCCCGCTTTAATTTTGCGACTGCGTTATCCTGCGGCGCGCGTGCGCGAATAGGCGCATCCCTT
>CAYPFS010000041.1:3130-6600 GCA_964410175.1 uncultured Candidatus Saccharibacteria bacterium | reverse complement strand
AGGTTTCCGCCGATCGTGCGGGACATATCCTTTGTGGTTTCCCAGGACTTTATACCCAATAATTATTTTGACGTAATTCGGGATCTCGGCGGAGATTTGATTGAGGAAGTGTCGCTCCTCGACAAATACGAAAATCCCGAAAAATTCGGGCAAGATCGGATGAGCTATACCTATAGAATCGTTTATCGAAGCAACGAACGAACGCTTCTATCGGAAGAGGTGGATGCCATTCAGGATAAAATCTACCGCGAAACCGCTAAACAATTCGGCGCGGAATTAAGATAAAAAGAGGGTTGAATTTCATTCTAAAATTTGCTATAATGTAGGTAGGCTCTTACTTTGATATTTTGGCCTATCTACGCCAAGAATCCGCCTAAAAATTCGCTGAATTTTTAGGCGGATTCTTACGTTTAAACAGAGCCCCTGTGGATAACCGTCTATGGCAAAAAAACAAATAAATCCCGTTAGAAGTCGCGCCCGCGCCTTCGGCGCGGGCCCAAGGGACCGCGGCGTGGCTGCTTCTGGCGGGATAAAAATCAAAGGATCGAAAACCGGGGCCCGCCTGCCGGCGAGGCAGGCAAAAAAAACGGAATCCAACCGGGAGGTCACGTCGAGCCAAGAGGGCAAAAAGGACAACAAATATACCGCAGAAGACATATACGTCCTCGAGGGCCTTGAACCGGTCAGAAAACGTCCGGGAATGTACATCGGTTCAACCGGCGTGGATGGCCTGCATCATTTAATCTGGGAGATTCTGGATAACTCTCTGACTTATGATACGCCGGTCTTGGTGGAATCGGGCGGCAGAATTAAACTTAAAAAAATCGGGGAGATTATCGACTCCGCGATGAATTCAAATCCCGAAGCGATCGATCGACGGCATGAAACGGAAACCCTGCGGAATGGACTCGATATAAAGACGTTAAGCTTCGACCCAAAAACCCTTAAACTTTCGTGGCAAGCGATTTCAAGTCTTATCCGTCACAAAGTAAATAGCGAGATATTTGAAATTACGCTTCAAAACGGCAGAAAAATTGAAATAACGCCCTATCATTCTCTTTTTACTCTGCGGGAAGGGGATGTAATTCCAATCCGAGGGGATACCCTGACTATCGGGAATTATGTGGTGGTCCCCAAAAATTTCCCCGAACCAAAATCGTATCTCAAAGAAATCGACCTTATCCGGGAATTTGAAAAATTATCCGCGAAAGATACCGGGCAAATAAAACTTTACGGTGTTGAAAATTTGCTAACCGATGATTTAAGGCCTTGGGTTAAAAAATACGTATCGGTATCGAAGTATAGACAGCACTATGCAAATGTATTTAACGACTATCGCCGTTTCAACTATTTGCCATTCAACCTATGGAGATCTTTCCCCGAAGAAATCAAAACTCGTTTTCTCGGATGCGCGCTCGGAAATAAATTAGGCGCCAAACTCCCGCCCAAAATCCCGATAACTAAAGAGTTGGCGGAGCTTTTGGGGATTTACGCGGCAGAAGGCACAAGTTTTATCACCAAAACGCATCGCGTAGTATTCAGCTTCGGCTCTCACGAAAAAGATCTGACAAATTACGCCATAAAACTCATAGCGAAAGTTTTCGGTTACAAAACTTTCGTGCATTACTCCCACGACTCCGCCAATACCATACAGATAGATTCTCTGACAATCGCGCTGCTATTTAAAAAAATCCTGGGCGCCGGGGCAACGAGCCATAAAAAAAGAATACCGTCCGCCATCTTCAATGTCCCTCGAGAACTTCGGGAACGATATCTGGTGGCCTACCTCGCGGGAGACGGGTACCCCTCAAAACGATTTACGGAATATCTCATAAATAACGCGGCGCCGGGCAGCGATGAACGATTTAAATTTACCGCAGTATCGGCAAGCAAAGAATTTATTGGAGATTTAAGTTATTTCCTCTACACACTTGGGGAAACGTTTTCCGCGGGGGAAATCGGCCAAAAAAGGAAGGGAAAAATCTCTGTCGCGTATCATGGAGTAAAACGAGAGTCGGTATTCCAAAGAAAAATGCATTCATGGCGTCTCGATTTCTACTGGAACACCAATTCTTCATATATCGGACGCCTGCCGGTCCAAGAAATTATCTCCGGTATTTCGTGGAGGCGCCCGTATAACTTCAGCATAAACACCGGGGGCGGCGTAACGCCCGAAAAGATTGCCGTCCTGCAAAAACTCAACCGAGTAGGTCTCTACCCCAACTCTTTGAATTTCATAAATTCCGATCTTGCGGTATTAAAAGTAACCAAAATCAAAAAAGTCAAATATGGCCGTCCCTGGGTGTATGATTTTTCCGTGCCCAACGGAGAAAATTTCATAGCCGGATCATCGCCGATCGTCGCGCACAACTCCTTGGATGAGGCAATCGCGGGTTTTGCCAAAAATATCGCGATAACTCTTCTTCCGGAAAATAGAGTAATGGTGGTGGACGACGGTCGTGGTATACCGGTTGAATATCATAAGCAGACCAAAAAATCGGCCCTCGAGACGGTATTTACCACGCTTCACGCCGGAGGGAAATTCGGTTCGGATGCCTACAAAGTCTCGGGTGGACTCCATGGAGTCGGGGCATCCGTGGTAAATGCCCTCTCCCAATGGATGCGAGCTGAGGTGTGCCGCGACGGTTACCAATACTCCCAGGAATATGCGCGCGGAAAATCAAAGACTGCCGTCAAAAAAATAGGCAAGTGCCGGGGTTCAGGGACCGCGGTAACTTTTGAACCGGACCCGGACATATTTCAAAAAGTAGAATTTAACTGGGATACAATTTTAAACCATATCCGCCAGCAAACCTATCTTACGCGGGGCATTCGCGTCTCAATCCAAGATGCAAGAGGCAATGTAAAAGCCAAAGATGGTTCGCCCATACGAAATTCCTACACCTTCTATTTCGAGGGGGGCATAACTTCTTACGTCAAGTATCTAAACCGAAATGAGGTTGTAAAACACGAAAACATATTTTATGTCGGGAAAGAAGCGAATCTTGACCATCGCGGCAAAATTTTCGTGGAAGCCGCCCTTCAATATACCGACGATATTCAACCCAAAGAAATCTCTTTTGCCAACAACATCCATACCGGCGAGGGGGGCATGCATCTTACGGGTTTTAGAACCGCCTTGACACGCGCCCTTAACGACTACGCGAAAAAAAATGAATACTTCAAAAAAGAGGATGAGGCGCTTACGGGAGACGACGCAAGGGAAGGAATTACCGCCATAATCTCGGTGAAGATTAAAAACACCGAACTTCAATTTGAAGGGCAAACCAAAGCCAAGCTCGGCAATCCGGAAGCGCGAACCGCGGTGGAGAGCGTGGTGGGAGAAGCGTTCAAAGAATGGCTGGAAAAATATCCCCGCGATGCGCAGGAGATAATCGGCAAGGCGCTGCTCGCGCAAAAAGCCCGAAAAGCCGCGAAGGCCGCACGCGAAACAGTCTTGAGAAAAGGGG
>CAYPFS010000041.1:0-3120 GCA_964410175.1 uncultured Candidatus Saccharibacteria bacterium | reverse complement strand
AATCCGGCAGAATCGGAGTTGTTTTTGGTGGAAGGGGATTCGGCCGGAGGAAGCAGCAAACAAGGTCGCGACAGAAGATTCCAGGCAATTCTACCCTTGAGGGGAAAGATTCTTAACGTTGAGAGGGCGCGCCTCGACAAAATGCTTGCCTCCAAAGAAATTAAATCACTCATTATTGCGCTCGGCGCCGCAATCGGAGAAGAATTTGACGAATCCAAACTACGATATCACAGGATTATAATTATGGCCGATGCTGATTCGGACGGCCGGCATATTGCCACGCTTCTCTTAACACTATTTTATCGCCACTTCTTGCCGATTATCGAACGCGGCTATCTTTATATCGCCCAACCCCCGCTTTATAAAATTCAGTCGGGAAAGACGATCCAATACGCTTATTCGGACGCAGAAAAAGAAAAAGTGGTGGCAGAGCTCAAAAAACAAAAAATTGAAGCGAAAAAGGCCCGCAGTAAGGACGGGGAACCAACCGCAGAAACAGCAGAAGTAAAAGGAATAGAAATCCAGCGCTATAAAGGTCTGGGGGAGATGAACCCGGCGGAACTACGGGAGACGACCTTGGATCCCACAGTACGAACACTCAAGCGCGTCACCATTAAGGACGCCGCGGAGGCCGACCGGATTTTCGATATTCTAATGGGGGACGAAGTCTTGCCGCGGAAAAAATTCATACAGACCCATGCCAAGACCGTTAGAAATCTTGACATATAGTAGGGACCTGGAGTATACTCTAAAAATAGATACAGAGGCCCCGAGGGCCTTTTAAAATAGGGCAATGTTTGAACGAATTACGACATTTTTAAAAGAGGCCCGCGCAGAGCTGAAAAAAGTGACTTGGCCTACACGAGAAGCCACCATCCGCTACACCGTGATGGTCATTGTGGTTAGCGTTGCCATAGCGATGTTTCTCGGGGGACTAGATTTTTTGTTTCAATGGGCTTTGAATAATTTTATTCTGTAGGGTGCGATACTAATATACTAATGCATACTAATGATACCAATAAGAAACTTATTCATCCCCAACTCTCGTATGTGCTTACGGGTATCTTCTATGACATCCATAATACGCTTGGGAGGTACTCGCGAGAACAACAGTATTCCCGCATGATTGAGACAAAACTCAAAGGCCTAAAAATCCACTTTGTCCGCGAACACAAAATCGAAGGAACGGGTAACCGAGTGGACTTTATCGTTGATAACAAAATCGTCGTTGAACTCAAGGCTAGGAGGTTTATCACCCGCGAGGATTACTACCAAATGCAACGCTACCTACAAGCCTCCGGTCTTCAGCTCGAGCTGCTTGTAAACTTCAGAAATCGATATTTAAAACCGATCCGTATCGTCCGCATCGATACCGATCGCCGATCGAAATTTGTATAATTCGTATCCATTCGTATATTAGTATCTATTTATGCCTAAGCAGACTTCAGAATTCGGCAGGAACTGGTACGCGGTTCACACCTATTCCGGCTACGAAGACGCGGTCATGCGAAACCTCAAACAGCGTATTCAATCGCTCGGGATGGAGGATAAGATTTTTAACGTAATGGTTCCTGTCGAGAAAAAAATAAAAATCAAAAACGGCAAACGAAGGGTAGTTGAAGAAAAAATCTACCCGGGTTACGTATTGGTAGAAATGGTGGTAACAGACGACTCCTGGTACGTAGTGCGAAACACCCCAAGAGTAACCGGGTTTGTGGGCGCCGGCACCACCCCAACGCCCCTCTCCCAGGAAGAAATGGATTTGCTCCTCAAAAAAATAGGCAAGGAGGAGCCGCAGTTCAAAATCGAGGTTTCAGTCGGCGATCCGGTCAAGATCACCGACGGGCCTTTCAAAGATTTCGACGGCAAAATTTCCGAAGTTGACCAGGAAAGAGGAAAAGTGAAGGTACTGGTGAATGTGTTCGGAAGAGACACGCCGGTTGAGCTGGATTCGCTGCAGATAAAGAAGCTGTAGTTTTTAGTTCCTTAGTTTTTGGTTGTGGTTAATGGTTTTTAGTTAAAGTTACTAGTTATGGCGACTGGTCTAGAGAATCTCTGGATTTATAAATTGGCCGAAGACCTAGAAGTAGAGGCCTTTGACCTTACCAAGAAGTTCCCGCGACATGAGTTCTACAAAAGCGTAGATCAGATACGAAGATCGGCCGCTTCCGTACCAAATAATATCGCCGAATCTTATCATAAATCAACCGTCAAAGAAAAAGTACATTACCTACGTATTGCGCTTGGGGAAGCGGAGGAGACAAAGAGAAACTTCTACCGCCCGATGAGAAAAGAGTTCATAACGCAGGGTGAATGTTCTAATATATACGATAGATATACTGTCCTCATGAAAGGATTGAATGCATATATCAAGTTTCTCGAAGTTGGAAAGAAAAAAACTAGCAACTAAAACCAGCAACTAGTGACTGAAACTAATAACTAACCAACTAAAAACTAAAAATGGCAAAACCAATAAAAACTATTCTAAAACTCCAACTTCCTGCGGGGAGCGCCACTCCCGCCCCGCCGGTGGGTACGGCTCTCGGGCCGCACGGCGTAAATATAGGCGACTTCGTGAAGAAATATAACGAAGCCACCGGTCAAATGCAGGGAGAAATCGTGCCGGTTGAAATTACGATATACGAAGACCGGAGTTTTGATTTTAAACTAAAAACCCCCCCGGCTTCGGATCTTCTGCGAAAAGCCGCCGGCGTCGAAAAGGGCTCGGGCGAACCGCACAAAAATAAAGTCGGAAAGGTTACGAAAGAAGACATTCGTAAAATTGCCGAGCGGAAGATGGAAGACCTGAACGCCGAGTCGGTGGAGGCGGCTGAAAAAATCATCGAAGGAACGGCGCGCTCGATGGGGATTGAAATCACTAATTAACTTCTAGCAAACCCGTGGGTTTGAAAAGTTGACTCCCAAAGTCAACATCGGGTATGCTTCCCCAGGAGACCAGAATCCGAACCGGAATCAGATTGAGCGGCATGGAAATGAGACGATTTCAAGGCGCGACGACGAAGGTGTAGTTTTACTACTCCGAGGAGGAGCAACGCAGAAATCGGCCATTTTCGAGCTTCCCGGGAGGGCGGGCGAATTAGGCGAATCTTCTTTGTCGCT
>CAYPFS010000040.1:1318-6686 GCA_964410175.1 uncultured Candidatus Saccharibacteria bacterium | reverse complement strand
GTAAAACGAATCTTCATAACCCCGTGCTGTCAAACGCAAAATTAGGGCGGGGTTTGACAAAATTTGTGATATGGTTAAACTAAGTTCCATGCCCATAACCCGTTCTGCCCAAAAGGCTCTGCGCCAGTCAAAACGAAGGCGCGTAAGAAACCTCAAAAAAATAGAGGCGTATAAGCGTCTTATTCGGGATGCGCGGAAATTGATCGCCGCCGGGAAAAAAGAGGAAGCCAAAAAACTTCTGCCTCGGCTCTACCAGGCTCTCGACAAGGCTTCGAAAAGCAACGTCATCAAGAAGAATAAAGCCTCTAGGCTTAAATCACGCATGTCGAGAGCGGCCCAGCAAGGCAAATAAAGATTCCTTGGGCTTAGAAATTCCTACTTTTACTTTACGATCCTCTTCAAAAAAGCGCTGATGGGTCTCGAGTAACTGCTCCTTCGGAAGAGAACCCACGAACGCCGATACTTTTTTTACCACAAAAGGGTGAATGCCGTGTTTAGCCGGCACGGGTTTTTTATTTTCCAAGAAATGGCGCACGACAAGCAGGGTTCGGCTGTAACCGGTTAAGTAAGCAAAGAGATTAAATTCGTCGTGTCCCCTCTTAAGCAACCCCAGCAAGGTTCGCAAACCCTCGCGGGGTGAAGTGAAAAAAGTGTCGCCCAGCTTAAAAATATCCGCGTTCTTTCCTGGCGCGAAACCGGGTGCCGGCAACTTAAACTCTTGAGTTTTATCGCAATACGGCCGCAGTTCTGAAAGATCTTTTGCCTCAAGCTCCCGATCCCAAAGTACCAGGGTGGTATCGGGGACTTTCCCGAACTTCTCGAATATTCGATAAAATTCCTCCTTGGCGGGCGCCAGAGAAACGTACTTCAAGACTACTAATTTTTTAGGCGTGAAGAGAGAGAATGCCTCGATTGCATTTCTAATTTCGGGGAAAGCATCTTCTTCGGCATCAAATCTATATATGTCTAAACCTCCGTACTTTTTACGGTATTCTTCAATAATCTCATTTAATTTTTGATTGCTCCTTTGGATGTCAGAGCCGTAGAGAAGATATAACATAATACACGATACATGATACGCGTAACACGGTACACGACGACGCATCTCGTGAATCGTGATACGTGAATCGTTACAACTGGTGTCTGGGGCAGTAGTGTGTACTTCTTTGCCCAATAACGATTCGCTTAATAACTGCGCCGTCTCTTGAACACTTCTCCCCTTCTCTCTGATAGGCTTTTCGAACTCCGTAATATCCTCCCTCTGAATCATCGGGTTTCCGGTAATCGCGCATACTAGTCCCCTCCTTTTTTATAGCAAGTTTAAGGACTTTCTGCATGGCCCCGTGGACGGCGCGGAGTTCTTCTTCGCAAAGCGAATCCGCCTTTCGGGTCGGCCTGATTCCGGCATACCACAAAATTTCGTCCGCATAAATATTGCCGATACCGGCGACCACCCGCTGATTCAATAAAACGCTTTTTATCGCGCCCCTGCGGGACGAGATCAAGTCTTTAAACTTTGTAAACCCTACGCTAAACGCGTCCGGCCCCACGAGCGCCTCGGGCCCCTCAACCACCCGGCAGGTGCCGAATTTACGGATATCGTTAAAAACCAGGCGGGTATTGCCGGAGAGCCTCAAAACCATTCTGTCGTGTTTTCTCTTCTCGCGCGGATTTAATAAAATGGCTCCAGTCATCATTAGATGTATCACGAGACACCTTCCGCCGGACAGCTGGAAAATAATATTTTTTCCGAGGCGCCGGACTTTTTCGATAACTCTTCCGCCAACGGCTTTTTCCACTTCGGCGGGATTCCGGTGGTGACGAAAAAGCCGCGGGGTATTTGAGTAGAACTCCAAAATTCTCTTCCCCCGAATCCTGGGTCTAAGATAGCGAACTATAGTTTCTACTTCGGGCAGTTCTGGCATTTTGTCGAAACTTTGGAGTTTGTAGCGAACAAAGTTTCGCTACAAAATGCACAGCCCCGCACTTATTTTGCCATCCACCTCTTATGATGTCCTGATGCATCACAAAGATGACATACTTACGCGAGGCGCGCGGGCCGAATAGGCCCATCCCATTATGGGCGAAGCGCCTCGCCCAATGCCTACCTGAAAAATAAGTGCGGGGCTGGGATTTTGATTATAAATAAGATATTCTCATACTAGAACCGTGCAAAGGGAATGGGGTATCGAAATGGAGTCAGACGGCAAACCAAGACCTTATGCGCCGACCGAAAACAAACTGCCAACACCGCTGGTCGGATACGCCTTGGCGGGGTACATCTATGCATTTTCTTATCTGGAGAAGTTCTTTACGGACCTCTACCGATTCGCGGGCAGGGTCGTAAACCCGGACGCCAACCGCTCTTGACTAGTTTAATCGCGTTTGGTCACCGCAGCATTTTTGTGCCGCCCGTTTAGGAGCGGCCTTTTTATCTCCCGCGGCACTTCTTATATCTCCTTCTGTTCGCCCCAGTTCGGGCCCGCCTTTACATCCACCACCAGAGGGACTTTTAGTTCGGCTGCGGCTTCCATAATATTCTTAATTCCGGATGCAGCCCTTTTCGTCGCTTCTTTTTTAATCTCAAACAGAAGTTCGTCGTGGACTTGAAGAAGCAGACGGACGTCGTTTTCTAGATTTTCTTTTTTTAGCCACTCGCTTACTTTGATCATGGCAAGTTTAATAATGTCGCCGGTGGCGGTGTTTTTTGAAATCACGCCCTCGCTATCGAACCTGCAACTGTCTTCGACAGATAACGTAAATGTCTCTGCCCATCCCCGGAAAACTCTTTTAGCGTTCACCTCTGAAAAATCGTAGACAGGAGACGTGATCGACAAATCATATCGCTTCAAAAAACCTTCAAAAAAATAAATCGAACAGGAGCCACCACGATGCCATCTTCTGTACTCTATATAATCAGAGTCGTTCGAAAAAAACTTTTTGGGTAACCTTGGATAGCGTTCTAGGAATTCTTTGATCAGAAACGGCGGTGTTGTCCGCCCCGCTTTTGTGGCATGTTTTCTGGGGATACCCAAAATCCGCTCCGTTACGAATGTATACGGAATATCGAGACGATGAGAGATTTGTTCCCCATTCTTATATGGACCCCTGATCTTACCTGGTACGCCGACGGTTTTTAACAATAAAAACATGTCCTCTAGTAAATACCGCTGCGGCAGATGAATCGTAGCAACATCGTGTGAGTTTCTGCCATACCACCCATCGGAATCAAGCATTCCACGCAAGAAAGCTATACGGTTCCCCAGAGATTCTCCATAAATGCGTTGGGGCAGACGTTTTGTTTTCGCGGTCGCGCCCGGACTAAGTCCGACCTTCTTTAATAGTAATCCCAATCCGCGAGATTCAATGCCTAGGATAAAACGATGGTGGCCACGTGAAGTGGTAGGCCTCGTCCTCCGCGTCCACGGCCTGAAACCCAACTTTATAAAGTATTGCCGGCATTGCTTTAACTTCTCCTCTTCTCGATGACCAAACACGTAGTGCAGGATTATACGTTCGTAATTATTCTTATGAGGAATAATACGTTTGCTTAACCAGCCATCGCCATAATAGTATCCGATCCAATACCAAAACTCCTCGTCCAAGCCGGTCACCCTCAACGGCAAACCGTTGGCTACTGAGGGTTCATACTTGAATCTTACGCCGGGCGCCGACTCAAATTTCTGTATTCTCGGAAGAGAGCAGCAAATGCGATCGCCTCTCCTCAGTTCATTAAATTTTTTCCATGTGTATCCCGCTTCGTTTACTGTCAATACTATATGCCTTATATCGCACTCCAGCTTCTGCCCATTTTGGAGTGAAATCTCTGCCAATTGTGCTTGTCCGCGATTAAGAACCTTGTATTTCCGCCACTGACTTCCGTCCCAAATAAACTTTGGTCTCACGCGAGACGAGATATCATATAATTCTCCTATTGGAATGTAGCCTTTGGAAGTCAATATCTTTGTTTTGTAAGGAAGACACCCTTGCACGGGCATATTCACCGCCATACGTTCGGCCTCGCGTTTCAATTGCCAGTTCGGTGAATGAATTTCGGGAATGTATCGGCGCCGGCCGAACAGGGTTTCGACGTATCCGTTTTCATCGGCGAATCGCTTTGTTTCTTCGACATACTTTTTAATTCCGAGGAAATCGTGAAAGTATTCCTCGATGAATTTCCTTGCCTCCTCCCGACCCATGCCCGTTGACTCTGCCAAGGCCTGAGGGCCCATACCGTAAAGAATCCCGAAGTTCAGGGTTTTTGCCGCGCGGCGCTCTTCGGACCCCACTTTTTCAATCGGTATATTGAAAATTTCCGAAGCGGTGAGCTTATGAATATCGAGTCCCCTACGAAAAGCCACAATCATTTTTTTATCGTCTGCCAAGTGCGCGGCCACCCGAAGCTCGATCTGGGAGTAGTCAAAAGAAACAAGCCGATGCCCCTCTTCGGCTATAAACGCTTTTCTGATTTCGCGTCCCAGCTCGGAAACAACGGGAATATTCTGAAGATTGGGATTGGCCGAAGACAAGCGGCCGGTTGCGGTTCCGGTTTGATTAAAAGTGGTGTGAAGCCGGCCGCTGTTTGGGTTTACCAAAGGCGGCAGAGCATCAACGTAGGTGGTTTTTAACTTTACCAGTTCCCGATAGTCAAGAATCTTCTCAACAATCGGGTGCGCCCGACTTTTTTGGTTTTGCGAAGGCCGTAGGTTTTAAGATTTAACTTTTCAAAAAGAACTACAGAAATTTGTTGGGGCGAATTGACATTAAAAGAACCTCCGGCGAGTTTATAAATTTCGCGGGTTAACTCCTCAAGATCGCGGTCAATTTTTCGGGCAAGTCCTTTTAGAAACTCCGCATCAATCCTGATGCCCCGCTCTTCCATATCGGCCAGAATCGTGATTAGAGGAAGTTCTATTTTTTCAAAAACCTCAGCCAGCCGCCCGACGGAAAGTTTGCCGCGAACTATATCTGCGATTTCAAAAAAATGAATAAACTCCTCCCGCGGATCGGATGAAACCATCCGCCCCAGCTCCCGTGCGGCAATGGCAGAATACGAGAAGTCCCGCAAAATGCTGCCCGCAAGATAGGCGGCAATCATAAGATCAAAAGAAATTCCGCCGAGCCGAATTCCGCGGCGGGCGAGAAACCGTATAATAGCCTTCCCGTCGTGCGCCAGGAACTTATTGCGCCTCAAAAATTCCTTAATCCCGTCAGAAACAGCCGTGCCACGGTCCGCTGGACCCGCGCCTTCGGCGCGGGCGCGACTTCTAACGGAATCCGCCTTCGGATCGCCCAAGAGTCCGCCCCCGATAAGGAAAACTTCTTTTGAGTCCTCGGGCACCAAATACAATTCGTCTCCATGAAGCAT
>CAYPFS010000040.1:0-1308 GCA_964410175.1 uncultured Candidatus Saccharibacteria bacterium | reverse complement strand
GCATTAAGGCGGCATTTTTAATTTCTGCGAGGCCGTCCGGCGTTAACCCCGCGCCTTTTGTGAATCGCAAAAGGTGAGGGGTTAACTCTTGAAACCTCCGGGGTCCCGACTCTGATTTTACGGAAATCAACCTCTCCTGCGACGCTCTTGAAGTGTCGTCATCCAGGCGTTTGAGTAAACTGAAAAAACCGAGCTTCTGGAAAACCGTCCGAAGGGCCGTCCCGCCCTTCGGGTCTTTAAAACGGAGTTCTTCAAGTTTAAATTCCAATGGCACGTCCGTTTTGATACGAGCAAGCTCCCTTGAAAATTTTGCGTCTTCCTCTCCCTCAAGAAGTTTGGTAGTGACGGCGTCGGATAAAATCTTTTCCGGCGGCCGCCGGACTTTTTTCAAAAGCGAGTAAAGCTTCTCAATGGTGCCAAACTTTCGTATAAGTTCAGTCGCGGTTTTTTCTCCTATGCCCCTTACCCCCGGAATGTTGTCTGAAGGATCGCCCTTTAATCCTTTAAAATCAATAAGTCGGGCGGGTTTAAAGCCGTAGCGGGAGAGAACCGCTTTTTCATCATAAATCACCGTTTCGGTTATCCCCTTTTTCATGGAGTAAACCCTGAGGCGCGGCCTGACAAGCTGCAGGGCATCCATATCTCCTGTCACCACCACGATTCCCAAATCTTTTTTCTTCTCAAATTTTTTGGCGATGGTTCCGATAATATCGTCCGCCTCGTATCCTTCTTTTTCAAAGACCGGAATGGCAAAAGCGCCAAGAACCGTTTTAACCAGTCCGAACTGGGACGAAAGATCGCTGGGCGTCTCCGGTCTCTGGGCTTTGTAGCGCTCATAAGCAAGGTGGCGGAAGGTGGGGCCGGGAAGATCAAAAGCCGCCGCAATGTAGTCGGGCTTGAATTCCCGCAAAATCCGCATAAGAATGGTCGTGAAACCGTAAACTGCGCCGACCGGCTCACCCGCGGGTGAGGTAAGCGAAGGAAGCGCGTGGTAGGCGCGGTGAATTACAGCATGAGCATCAATTAAAATGAGTTGTTTCATCCCGTTAGTGACAGGTCGCGGTCGCGTCACGGCCTGCCGTGAAATGTTATCCGATAACTTACCTTAATACTCTTTATGGGTCGTACCCGCGAGGCCGCGACCGCGGGAACGGCGAGGGATTCATCCCGTTAGTGACAGGTCGCGGTCGCGTCACGACCTATGGTTAAGTGTTATTCGACAATTAACTTTAATGCTCTTTATGAGGGTTGAGCCCGCGAGGCCGCGACCGCGGGAACGGCGAGGGATTCATCCCGTTAGTGACAGGT
>CAYPFS010000039.1:0-7050 GCA_964410175.1 uncultured Candidatus Saccharibacteria bacterium | reverse complement strand
GCACAAAGCACAAAATCCAAAACAATTTTATAAAATTTAATTTGGAAAATTATAATTTGTTTTGAGCTTTGGATTTTGAAATTTGGGTTTTATCGATGTGATAATTCTTCCGCGTTCAAAGTCCCTTCTCCTTCCGCCCTCCCTTTTTCATGCTGATGCAGCTCTTTTTCTCTTTTCTTTCGTTCTTTTTTGTCGAGCTTCGCGAGTACATCAATAACCTGTCGGCCGGCGTACCAGCCGCAGTTCTGACAAATCATGTGGGGAAGTTGGGACTGCCCGCAGTGGCTGCAGACCGCAAACCGCTTGGGTTTTAAGGCGTGGTGCGACCTTACGCGATTCCGCTTCCCCTTGGTATGTTTCATCCTTATAACCATGTCCCCACCACTCTACCAAAATTGGATATTTTTTACAAATGACTTTCTATGAACGTCCGATGGGCCGAATTTTTTGACAGCCGCCCTGTGGATTCCGGTCGCATAACCCTTATGTTTATCAAGCCCGTACTGGGGATATTTTTTATGAAGCCGCAGCATGGTACGATCGCGAATAACTTTGGCTATAATGGATGCTGCCGCAATAACCGGAATGCGTTCGTCCCCCTTTATAATAACTTCGTGAGGAATATACGAAGGGAGTTTAAGGCCGCCGTCCAAAAGCGCGGTCCCCGCCAGGAGACGCCGATAGACCCGATACGCCCCCAAGTTGGCCGAGCGCGAAATATTTATTCTATCAATGGTTTTCGGCCATACTTTGACTGCGGCCCATTCAATTTTCGGATGGTTGGTCAGGACTTTAAACCATTCCTCCCTTTGTCTGGCCGTAAGCTTTTTTGAATCTTTTATCTTATTAGCTCTTAACTCTCTATCCGTAATTCTCCGTATCCTGATTCCCGCAACAACTACCGGCCCGGCTAACGGTCCTCTTCCCGCTTCGTCTATACCGATAATATACTTCGATGAAGGACGGGGCGAGGCTCGCTTGGGCACGATGCGGCCCGCTATCCACATTGCGGAATTCTTGGGCATAGTATTATGATCTAAATATGCGCTTTACTCATTTGCATGTCCACAGCCATTATAGTCTCCTCGACGGCCTTGCCAAAATTGACGAGCTCGTTAGCCGCGCGGCGGAACTTGAAATGGATTCGCTCGCTCTTACCGACCACGGAAACCTTTATGGGGCGATTGAATTTTACCAGAAAGCCAAAAAAACCGGAATAAAACCGATCATCGGCGCGGAGCTTTACGTCGCCTACGAAAGAATGCAGGACCGGAGACCCGGCCTCGACGATAAGCGTTACCACTTGACGGTGCTTGCGAAAGACGGTATCGGCTACAAAAATCTTATTCAACTCGTGACCCGCGCGCACCTCGAGGGATTTTACTATAAACCCCGCGTAGATAAAGAGCTTATGAGGCGGCATTCCCAAGGCATAATTGCGCTCTCAGGCTGCTTTAACGGTGAAATTCCGCGCGCCGTTCGCGCCAATAAGCAGGAACGGGCCGAAGAGCTTATACGAACGTATCAGGAAATTTTCGGCAAAGAAAATTTTTATCTGGAAATCGCCCCGCACTTTAATTATCCGGACCAGAAAGTGATCAACGAGGGTCTGGCGATGCTTGCAGGAATTACCGGAGCAAAACTCGTCGCGACCAACGACATCCACTATGTGAGGCCGGAGGACTCACAAGCGCAGGATATTTTGGTATCGGTGCAAACCGGCGCAAGATCCCTTGGCGACGAAGACCGCCTCTCTATGAAAGACGCCAACCTTTCCTTGCGCTCCGCGGAGGAAATGGCCTCCCTTTTCCCCGACCACCCGGAAGCGATCGCAGCCACCGAAGAAATTGCCTCGCGAGTAAATCTCGAAATTGAATTAGGCAAAAATAAACTCCCCCACTTCCCCGTTCCTACGGGACAGGACTCGAATTCTTACTTAAAAAGCCTCTCGTACGAGCGCCTTCGCGACCGCTATCCAAATCCTACCCCGGAAATTAAAAACCGCCTGGAATACGAACTTAAAATTATAGCCGAGACCGGATTTGCCTCTTACTTTTTAATCGTGCAGGACTTTGTAAACTGGGCGAAACAAAATGGAATCGTGGTAGGACCGGGCCGGGGATCAGCCGCCGGATCCCTCGTTTCCTACATTCTCGGCATCACCAACATCGATCCCCTGAAGTACAATCTTCTCTTTGAGAGATTTCTAAACCCGGAACGGATTTCTATGCCGGATATTGACCTGGATTTCAACGATCTCCGACGGGATGAGGTCATTGATTATGTCGCCCAAAAATACGGACGGACACACGTTGCGCAAATCATTACTTTCGGCACTATGGCGGCAAGACAAGCCATCCGCGACGCGGGACGGGCTCTTGGAATGCCCTACTCTTTCTGCGATCAGATTGCAAAACTAATACCCTTTAACCCAAACTACGGAGAAAAAATCGGATGGCTTAAAAAATGCCTCGGCACGATAACGGAGTTAAGGAATCTTTACGAGCGCGATCCGGAAGCCAAACGCCTGATCGACTCGGCCATGAAGCTTGAAGGAGTGGCGCGCCATGCCTCGACCCATGCTTGCGGCGTAGTCATATCGCCGGAACCTTTACAAGAGTATTTGCCGCTCCAATACGCGGTGCGCCGCGAAGAAGCCAAAACCGCAGATAAAGAGCAATCCATAGTCACCCAGTACGAAATGCATTCCATCGAAGACCTCGGACTTCTTAAAATGGATTTCCTGGGACTCCGCAACCTGACCATAATCGAGAATACTCTAAAACTTATCCAAAAAATTCACGCCCTAACCATTGATATCGATAAAATCCCGCTGGATGATAAAAAAACCTTTGAGCTTTTCCAGCGCGGAGAAACCCGAGGGCTATTTCAATTCGAATGTTTATCCGGAGATACTTTTGTTTCAAATACAACCATAAAACAACTCTATGAAAGACATAACAAACAAAGGCTTGAATCTGTCTACCTAGACGAGGGGAGAGTGCATAAAAACAAAATCGTGAATGTTGTCAAAAGCGGCAAAAAAGAAACGTATACGCTCATTTTAGAAAATAACTGGTACATTCGAGCAACGGCAGACCATTACTTTATGACAGCAAACGGCTGGAAGAAACTTAGTGAAATTCGGGGGGGCGAAAAGGTGCTTATAAAGACAAAGGCAAAACACATGGTCTATCGGCTATGCAAAATGTGCGGCGGACAGATAGGCGGGCGTTATCAGAATAGAAGCCAGTTGTGCTACACCTGTTCCGGGCGGTTCTATCGTAATCCTAGTAAACCATTCGCGAGAGAGAAAATAAGAGCCTCACGCGTAAAATTCTTTCGGCAAGGAGGAACGCCCTGGAATCTCGGCGTGACAACTGAAAATAATGAGGTTTGGAGAGAGACCGCGCGCAAAATTTCAAAGGCGTTAGCCGGAAGATCGCTCGAAGAACGTTGCGGTAAAGAAATCGCCGATAGAATAAAAAGAACCAGGTCAGAACAGAACAAGGGTGAAAAGAATCCCATGTTCGGGAAACCATCACCGCACCGGAGGGGAGGCTATCGAGAAGATCTCGGATTTTATGTTCGTTCAAACTGGGAAGCAGATTTCGCAAGGATTTTAAAACTTTGGGGGTTAAAGTTCTACTACGAGCCGAGACAATTCGAGCTAACCAGACTAAATGGAGAGACACTTCACTATACACCCGATTTTTACACGCCTGCCAACAACACATTTTATGAAATCAAGGGGTGGTTACACGATCTCGACCAAGAAAAAATAGGACTTTTCCGGCAACAATTCCCTCAGTACAATTTTATTCTCGTCAACACCACGAAGTTTGCAGAGTTGGCAGTGAAATATCGAGACCTAGTCGCCTGGGAGTGTCCCGCGATTCCGGTAAAACGGCAGTTTCAGTTTCTCAAAGTTAAATCAATCGAGCGTTACGGAACGGAGGATACATACGACATTATGATGGAATCTCCCGGTAATAACTTCGTCGCCAACGGGTTCCTCGTACATAACTCAAACGGCATGCAGCGCTACCTAAAAGAACTGAAACCCACCGAACTGGAAGATTTAATCGCCATGGTTGCGCTCTACCGTCCCGGGCCCATTGAACTTATTCCAAGCTACATCCGGCGCAAACACGGGCTCGAAAAAATCGAATACATCCATCCCCGAATGGAACCCATTCTCAAAAATACCTACGGCATCTGCGTTTATCAGGAACAGCTCATGCAAATAGCGCGGGACCTTGCGGGATTCACTCTGCCGGAAGCGGATACCCTTAGAAAGGCGGTTGGTAAAAAAATAAAAAAGCTGCTGGCCGAGCAGGAAGATAAAATGACGGCCGGAATGATAAAAAACGGAGTCTCCGAAAGAGTGGCAAGAAACATCTGGGAACTGGTCCCGCCCTTTGCTCGTTACGCCTTCAATAGATCGCATGCGGCTTGCTACGCCCTTATCGCCTATCAAACCGGATTTTTAAAAGCCCACTACCCGACCGAATTTATGACGGCACTCCTCGCCGCGGAAGGCGCCAACATCGAAAAAGCGGCTTTCTTTATCGAAGAAGCCAAGAGCATGGGAATGGAAGTTCTGCCGCCGGACATCAACGAAAGTCTCGAAAATTTCACCCTGGTCGGTCCCGGAAAAATTCGTTTCGGTCTTGGGGCGGTAAAAAACGTCGGGCAGAATATTGTGGAAGCCGTAATCCGCGAACGCAAAGCCAATGGCAAGTTCGAGAGCATTAACGAATTTGCCGAAAGGGTTTGCCACAAAGACTTTAACAAAAAATCTCTGGAGGCGTTAATAAAATGCGGGGCCCTCGATATGCTTGGCGAAAGAAACCGGCTCTTGGGGAATCTGGACATGCTGCTTGAATACAACCGCGAGTCCCAAAAACAAAAAACCGCGGGACAAACAAGCCTTTTCGGAGCCGCGCCGGGAATTAAACTCTCCTCACTCAAATTAAAAGAATTTGATCCGGCTTCAAAAAAAGAAAGACTCGCTTGGGAAAAAGAGCTTCTCGGGCTTTACGTCACCGAACATCCTTTCCAGGAGTACGTAGAGAAACTAAAAACCAACCATGTTCTGCCCTTAAAGGAGATTGGGGGAAGAAGGCGCGACGGATTTGTATCGGTCGGCGGCATTGTATCCGGAGTACAAAAAATCGTCACCAAATCCGGGGAGCCGATGCTTTTTGTAAAACTCGAGGACCTTAGCGCAAGGACCGAGATTCTGGTTTTCCCCAAGGTTCTTGCCAAAAACCCCGGACTTTGGCAGACAGAAAAAGCCCTCCTCGTACGGGGCAGGCTCTCCGACAAAGACGGAGTAACCAAGATTCTATGCGAAGAAGCGGTTGAGATAGCCTAGAGCATGTTCGGAAACCCCATATTCTGCTGCAATCGCAGAATTTCGGCTGCGGCGTCCAACAGCTTGCCCTCGCCGTATCAATCGATACGCCTCGGGTTCCGCCGGAACGTCTCGCTCGAAATTCTGCGATTTCGCTACGAAAGAGGGTTTCCGAACATGCTCTAGTCGTCCTCAAGCCTTTTCAATATCACCAGCACCGCAATCGGCGAAACCATCCACCAAAGATGCAGCTCGGGATTCGCAAAAACATTTTTAGTGAGCGGCGCGAGAAGGGCTATTTTTTCTTGCGGAAGAAAAGTTAGCGTAAGATGCGCCAAAAATCCCACCTGTAAAAAACTAAGTAAAAATATCTGCCACCAGGAGCCGGGAGGCGCAAAACCGCGCGAGCGGCGCGAACCGAGAAGCCAGACGATAAGAACAAAAATCGCAATAAAGGCTCCTGCGCGGATGGAAAAATCGGCGATGGGCAAAACCGTCGCCACCCCAAAGGCCACATACGTATATATGATGGCTACGGCAATCCTGCGTTTCCCTGCCGAAATCCCGTAGAAAAACCCTGCGGCAAGTATGGCAAAAATCAAACTCAAATCCCAGGTGGGATGCGACCAAAGCTGCTCGGCAGTATTTTTGAGAAACTTAAGTTCTGGCGGAGGCATATAAAATAGTGAGGTAAAATAGTGAGGTTCAACCTCACTAATTTTAACCTAAATTTTACCCAAAATCATTATCCAGGGCGATTTCCTGAATTTTTTCCAAATCTGCCATCTTCATCTTAATCAACTCCCGCATAGAACCCCACTGCTCCTTTTCCCCGCCGAAACATTCTTGAAGGAAACTACGAGAGGTAACCGAGGGAAAATTTTTCTTGCCTATATAATCCGGAAAGCTACTCCACCGATAAGTCTCTAAAAACTCCATTTTCTTATCTAGCGAGGTTGAACCTCGATAGATTTTTAACGGATTCGCATGAACGTAGAGCGGCAAATAAATGAAATGGGGCGTCTTTTCCACTAAAACCGCCTTATAGCGCCCCTGAAATAAAGGTCCTACGCGCTGGTTCACTTTGTTGAAATACATCGTATAGCCGCCAAGTTTTTGCATGAAGTCAATAATCCCGTTTCTACGAAGTTGACGCAGAATAAGATGGTAGTGATTGGGCATAAGGACGAAAGCAAGAATTTCTACCAAAAGTTTACGTTTCTTCCTTTCCCGCGGAATATAGTGAGGTTCAACCTCACTATATTTGGGGTCGAAGTGGTACCAGAGATTAGAAACCGGGTCGGCATCATTAAACTCATAGAGGTCATGGACAAACCTAAGGTAATCCTTGTCCCTTAGGAAAACGTTTCTTTTCTCAACACCGCGGTTGTAGATATGATAAATTGGCCCTTCTGTAAATTGCGGTTTTTTCATAACTGTTCTTCCGTCAACTCCTCTTCCGGCATAACCTCCGTAGTTGAAGAAGCTTCTCCCCCATCAGGAGGTGGAGCCTCAACGGGTTGTACCGCTCCGCATTCTCCCCGCACCTTCATCCACTGTCCGTTTTCGATCCAAGTGCAGTAGATCTCTCCGGTGGCTTTATCAGCCATCTCAAACTGCTTTACGCGGATTTTTTCGAAATAGCCAAACGTTGCCGTAATCTTCTCCCCCACAAACTCTTTGGCTTCCAC
>CAYPFS010000038.1:6044-7287 GCA_964410175.1 uncultured Candidatus Saccharibacteria bacterium | reverse complement strand
GGCGAGGCGAAAACCTGCAGACTTAACCCGGCTTTCGATGAGAGAGGCGGTGTGGCGGACTACGTTTGTGATAACGTCCCTATTATTTTGAAAAATAAAATAACCACCTCCAAAAATGGCAGTAGCGAGTACGACGCCGGAGAAAGATTTAAGGAGTTTTAACTGGAGATCCTTTACGACCCCCTCTTTTAATTTCCTAATCAGCTCTTTGTTTTCTTCTGCGGAAGGGGTCGACTTTGAGCTGTCCGATATCGAATATTGAACTTGAGAAGTTAATTCCGGTCTATATTTTTTCAGGTACTCGTTTAACCATTCTTTGCTGGTCACCCAGTTTCTTCCGATTTTTACACCCCGAAGATATCCCTTTTGGATACAAATTCTAAGATAGTCCTGACTTATGCCAGTGGCGCTTCCAGCTTCAGCAAGGCTGATAAATCCGTTCGTATTTGATAGCGAATCCATCACCTCTTAGTATACCACCCTATGTCAAGAAAATACCTGTGGATAACTTTCCGTAAAACTATAGAGGTTCGGTCTCTATAGCTATTCACAAGCGGGAGCCCCCCAAAAACCTTAATAAAGGTTACAAAACTTTAATAAGTTTTGAGTTTGATTTCGCGTAGTTTATGGTGATACTTTTTGGCAAAACGGTGGGATTCATTGCGGACGCGCTGGAAGAATTTCATCACTTCTCCGGGAACTGTCTTAAACCGGAGGGGGGTCTTTCTATTTTGGGTGTATAAATCTTCTTGACGTTTAGCTAATGCGACAATTTTGGGAAGTCGAACTTCCCTATTGAAGTTCGACTTCAATAGAATCTCAAACGTGGCGTTTAACTGCGGTTTTCCTCCGTCAATAAGCATCAAATCGGGATAAGGCCACTCCGTATGTTTCAGCCTTCGCCGCATTACTTCTTTGAGCATTGCCGCATCGTTTGCGCCGCGCACGGTCTTAATTTTGAATTTCCGGTATTCGGATTTTGCCGGAATTTCGTCAATAAAAACCACCATTGAACCGGTAGCCTCCGTTCCGGAGATATTTGAAATGTCGTAGCCCTCCACGCGGGATATTTTGTTTTTGGTTCCTGTGAGCCCGCGAATGTATTTTTCGGTTTTGGCCCAAGTTAATTTCCTGGAAGTCGAACTTCCCGCAGGAAGTTCGACTTCCAGAAATTTACTGTGCAAAAAAACATTTTCCAATCCCCAAATCTGGTCTCTGATTTTAGCCGCTTTTTCAAATTCCC
>CAYPFS010000038.1:0-6028 GCA_964410175.1 uncultured Candidatus Saccharibacteria bacterium | reverse complement strand
TTTGAGATATTTTTCTCTTTTTGCTAGAAAGCACTGCGATTACGTTTTTGACATTTTTCCGATATTCGTTTTCGTGGATCGTGTTACGTGAATCGTGTATCGTGCTATATGCATCGTGTCTCGTGACAACACAGCAGTAGCCGGGGCATCTCTCAATTTCGGAATTCAAGCAGGGGCGTTTATGCATTGTTTTACAGGTGCAATAAGGAAAAATTTTCCGCAGAAGTTTCAGGACAGATTTTAGGGCGGAGCCCGACGTAAATGGTCCGATAAACCGGCTTTTCGAAGTTCGACTTCCCGCGGGAAGTCGAACTTCACGCGGTTGATGGGTTATAAAGATTCTTGGGAATTTTTGCCGCGTGATCCCTACATAAAAATAATTTTTGTCGTCCCGCAACAGATAATTGTACTTGGGTTGGTATTTTTTGACGAGCTCGGCTTCTTTTAAAACTGCTTCTATTTCCGATTCCGTTTCAATCCACTCAAGTTTGTTTGCCTCTTGGAGAAGCCCGCGAATTTTCCCGCCAACGTTTTTTCTGAAATATGAATTTAACCGCCTTTTGAGATTAACGGCCTTTCCTATATATAGAGGCGTTTTCCCGCGCCCGAAGATATAAACGCCTGCATTTTGGGGGATTGGTTGGGGAAATATTGCCATTCGATATGAAAGGTATTACTCTAGTGGACGGTACACTAGAATTTATGGGGAGGCAAATAGGGTGAAAAAGAAAGCGCTCATTCTTGGCGGAACTAAGGGGTTGGGACTCGCCTTGGCTTGGGAATCGGACAAGAGAGGGGTTTATCCAGTCATTGCCGGCCGTTCTGCGGGGTTCCCGGCAAGCGTTAATTTTCCTACCTTTTGCGAAGTTTTAAAGATTGATTTGAGTAATCCGACACAGATTGAAGAACTTACTCGTTTCAACCTGGGGCCTCTGGATTATATATTCCTGGTGGCCGGTATTTTTTATAAAGACGGCAGAAAGCCGTTCGTCGAACAGCCTCTCCCAGAGTTTGATGAAATGATTGCGGTTCATTTGCGCGGAGCACTAAGAGCTTTACAGATATTTCATTTGGAACTCCGCCATATGAGGCATCCTTACCATTTGGTCATGGTTAGCTCGACTTCTTCCTGGAAGATGAGAGAGAATGAAACTTTATATTGCGCTCTCCAGGCGGCCAAAGCCGTCTTTGCGAGGCAATTTTCGCGGGAGTTGGTAAGAGATTTGCCGGGCTCCAAACTTACCCTGGTAAATCCGGGCGGCATGAAAACTCCTGACTTTTGGCGGGGAACAGAACAGGATATTATGGAACCAAGCGCTGTTGCCGAGAAAATATGGAACGAAGTAGTAGCACAAGAAGAGCCGTTCGAGATAGTCAATGTTACGAGGGATAAGGACGGCAATCCGGTTGTTTCCTACGGTCCAAGGCTGCCGGAAATGCCTTTTTAACTAGTTTGAAAGCAGTGCTTCGGCATTGCTTTCTTGATTTCCTTGACAGGGGGTATATAATTAAACATTTACTTGAGATTAGTTTATCGAAACATGACAGGAAGCCCAAATAAAAAGGCGTCTGATTTCATCCCGTTACCACGGAAACCACGCGGGCGTAAGCCCGTGGAGGAAGTGGCGTTTCGTTCCGCGGAGCGTCCTAATGGATACCACGGGCGTAAGCCCGCGGTAACGGGATTCATCCGTATCCGGGGAGCGAGAGTTCATAATCTGCAGAACATCAGTTTGAATATTCCCAAAAATAAACTAGTGGTAATCACGGGTCTTTCGGGTTCGGGAAAGTCTTCGTTGGCCTTCGATACCATTTACGCCGAAGCCGAACGCAGGTTCGTGGAGTCGCTTTCCAGCTACGCGCGGCAGTTTTTGGGAGTGAAAGATAAACCGGAGGTTGAGTCCATCGAAGGCCTTTCGCCCGCCATCTCCATTGATCAGAAATCCATTTCCAAAAATCCTCGCTCGACTGTCGGCACCATTACCGAGATTTACGACTATCTCCGGATTTTATTTGCAAGGGTCGGCAAGCCCCACTGCCCGCAGTGTATGAAGCCGGTCGGGCGCCAGACCGCGGATGAAATAGTGAACGCGATCTCACACCTTCCGAAAGGCCCCGCACCGGAGACTTCGTCGCGGTACGGGGCGGGCCAGGAGATTTTTATCTTGGCCCCTTTGATACGCGGCAAAAAAGGAGAACATAGGGGGATTCTTGAAGAAGTAAAGCGCGCCGGTTTTATACGAGCGCGCCTTGACGGTGAGCTGATGCTTTTGGACGAAGCCATTTCCAAGAGCCTGGATAAGAAGAAAAAACATTCCATTGAAGTGGTGGTAGATAGATTTGCCCTGGGGCCGGATATCGATCGGAGCCGGATAAGAGATTCAGTGGAGACGGCCTTGAAGATGGGAAAAGGGCTTCTGGTTGTTCAATCGGGCGTCTCCAACGGTTCAAGTGAAATTCTCTTCAGTGAACATTTCGCCTGTTTGGATTGCGGCATCAATCTTCCGGAGATTGAGCCGCGCACTTTTAGTTTCAACAGTCCTTACGGCGCCTGTCCTGTTTGCACTGGTCTTGGTTCGACTCTCGAAGTTGATCCGGAGCTGGTTTTGCCAAATCCGCGACTCTCCATTGCCGAGGGGGCGATAAGGCCCTGGTCTTCGGCTTCGCACCGCGTAGGCAGACAGAGTTGGTATTGGTGGATTTTAGACGACCTTGCAAGCCGCCACAATTTTTCACTTAACAACCCCGTGGGTAAACTTACACCCAAGATTAAAAACATTATTCTTTACGGCGAAGACAAAGAAAAAGGCTTTGAGGGGGTGATTCCGAATCTCAAACGCCGCTGGAAAGAGACCGACTCCGATTTTACCCGCGCCGAGATTGAGAAGTACATGATTATTAAAACCTGCCCGGAGTGTCTCGGGAAACGTCTTCGTCGCGAGGCGCTCGCGGTGAGTGTGGCCGGGGAAAATATCGCCTCGCTTACGGATAAAACCGTCGAGCAGGCGGAAAAATTTTTCAATGAAGTGAAAATCTCGGGCAATGATTTAAAAATCGCTGCCCCCCTGATTAAAGAAATTTCTAAACGCCTTCGATTCCTCAGGGATGTAGGGCTTGATTACCTCACTCTTTCCCGCGAGTCAACCACCCTTGCCGGAGGCGAGGCGCAGAGAATTCAGCTGGCGACGCAAATAGGATCGCGGCTTACCGGAATTATTTATATTCTTGACGAACCTTCGATCGGCCTTCATGCTAGAGACCACTCTAGGCTTATCAAAACCCTAAAAGACCTGCGGGATTTGGGAAATACCGTGATTGTAGTCGAGCATGACGCCGAAACCATGCGTGAGTCCGATTGGATCGTGGACTTAGGACCGGGGGCGGGAAAGCACGGAGGCCGCCTTGTTTTTGAAGGGACGCCGAGGCAATTGTTAAAGGCGCGTACCCTTACCGGCGATTATCTCTCCGGTCGAAAGACCATAACTGTTCAATACCGGGTGTCGAATAGTTTTCGGCAACGCCCGGTTTCAAAAAACCAGTTGATCATAAAAGGCGCCTCCGAACATAATCTTAAAAACATTGATGTCAAAATTCCTTTGGGAAAAATGGTTTGCGTATCCGGCGTATCCGGCTCCGGCAAATCAACACTCGTAAACGACATTCTGGCCAAGGCTCTCCTTGCCAAATTTTATCGGGCGCACGTTTTTCCCGGAGCGCATAAAGAAATCTTGGGGACGGAAAATTTGAATAAGGTTATAGTGGTGGATCAGTCGCCGATCGGCCGCACCCCGCGTTCCAGTCCGGCGACCTATACCGGTGCTTTTTCTTTTATACGTTCGGCGTTTGCCAAAACCGTAGATTCGCGAGCCCGCGGTTACGGCCCCGGCCGTTTCAGTTTTAACGTTAAAGGCGGAAGGTGTGAGGTTTGCGAAGGGCAGGGGGTTAAAAAGATCGAGATGTATTTTCTGCCGGATGTTTATACCGAATGCGAAGAGTGCCGGGGGACTCGTTATAATCGAGAGGCGCTGGAGATTGAGTATAACGGCAGGAACATCTCGCAGGTTCTGGATATGCCGGTGGAAGAGGCGCTGATTTTTTTTGAAGCTATACCGCCCATTCAATCCAAGCTGGAGACCTTAAAAGAGGTGGGTCTCGGTTACCTTAAACTCGGCCAGCCGGCGCCTACCTTATCCGGTGGAGAGGCTCAGCGGGTGAAACTAGCCACCGAACTTTCGCGTCGCGATACCGGAAAAACTCTTTATATTTTGGACGAGCCTACCACCGGTCTTCATTTCGACGATATTAAAAAACTTCTCACCGTACTGAAAGCGCTTGTCGCAAGAGGAAATACGGTATTAGTTATAGAACATCAACTGGATGTTATACGTAATTCGGATTGGGTGGTGGATTTGGGCCCCGAGGGAGGAGAAGGGGGAGGGGAAATCGTGGCCGAGGGAACGCCGGAAGAGATAGCTAAAGTCAAAAACTCATACACCGGTTTTTGGCTGAGTAAATGAATGAACTTCATTTATACCGCTATAGCTTTATATTTGAACCTCCTTAATCCTTCGGTACATTTGCAACAACCTGAATAGGGGTTTGTAAATTAATTCCCAGGTGGGGTCTCTCAGTATTGTAATAATGCAGATACGTCTGGAACTGACTGTTCAAGTCATGCAGGTCCACGGCCTTCCGGTATTGCCAGAAGAAGAATTCGTCCTCATCAGTACGAAATGACCGTTCAATAACTGCATTCTCGTTAGGAGTATTCTTGTGAATAAAGTGGTGCTGAATACTAGATTGTTTGAGAAAATCAACAAAGGCCGATTGAAATTCGAGCCCGTTGTCGGTCTGAATAAAATCAACCTTGAAAGGAAGCGCCGGAAGTAAGACCCTCAAGGCCGCGATTGAGCCCCAGGAGTCCAGATTGGGGACAATGATCGCGTCCTTGTAGCGTGAGTAAATATCGATGATGGCATACTCAAAACAGGTATACGGTAATCCGGAGAGCTCGGGAGTAATGTATTTCACATCCATTTGGAGCTTGCCTATGGTTGTTACGTTCTTCACATGCATATGAATAGTATCTTGCAAGAGTGGCCGGCGATGCGACCTTGCCTCATCGAGCATGCCTTTCCGACATAAGAATCGATACGCCGAGGATGGAGAAGCGGTCAGGTGTAAGGCGGAGTGAAGTTTGCTGTAGTCCCAATTCGTTTTCTTGCGTAGGGCTTCAATGCGGATTCGATCTTCGGGGGACAGGATATACGGCTTTCTAGTGTGCGGTCTGGTGGACTTTCTCCGCAGTCCAGTATGACGGAATTTGTTCTTTCCGTAGAGAAGTCTTGCCCGCTTGCGCCAACGATATACTGTGCTTGGATGTATGCTGAAAACTCTTGCAGTCTCGTACGCCTTGAACCCCAATTCCTTAAATTTTTTCATCAAGTCGTTGGGGTCCACTCGCATAATATCTTCCATACTACGGGCTATTGCATATGTTGTGAAGGATTAAGAAGCTCTTGACAAGGCTTCGGCGTTCCATATAATGGTTAGCAGTCGTAGGTCGAGAGTGCTAAAATGACCAATACACGAATGGCCACCAATATATGAATATTTGTTTATGGGTGCACATTCGTAGATTGGTACAGGTGGTATATGCAAATAAAACCCTTAGGTGACCGCGTGGTCATTGAACCGCAAGGGAAAGAAAAAGGCGGCAAGACCAAGGCCGGTATTTATCTGCCCGAGACCGTAGATAAGGAACGTCCGGAGCAGGGGAAAGTGATTGCCGTGGGACCCGGCAAACTTTCGGATGACGGTAAAAGGATTCCCATAGGTGTAAAGAAGGGAAGCGTTGTCCTCTTTACCAAATACGGTCCAAACGAAATAAAGGTCGATGGAAAAGAATACTTGATTGCAAGAGAAGAAGATATTCTTGCAATTCTTGAGTAGGCACTAGGCTCTAGGCTCTAGCACGACGCTAAAGCCTAAAGCCTAAAGCCTAAAGCCTAAAGCCTAGAGATATGGC
>CAYPFS010000037.1:0-7499 GCA_964410175.1 uncultured Candidatus Saccharibacteria bacterium | reverse complement strand
CCCAAATGATAGATACGACAAATCGTCCCAGGCTGCGGCTTGAGAATTGAAAGGGGAAAAGAGAAATACCGCAAGCGTTGCGGTTGCGATCCCGAAACCTGTTTTGAGATTGCCAAAGGAATCCTTCACTACTTCCAATATATCACCCCCCCCTTGAGAAGAAAGGGGGGGGTTATCCACAGGATTAAAATATTTCCTGCCGTTGTGATATAATGAAAGAGTGGCCGTAGAAATTCCTTTTCTTAAAAAACTTGCCCTGCCTACCTTTTCTTTTCAAGGCTTGGGCGGCAAACCGGCGCGGGCCGCGGGCATTGACATTGGCAGCTGGTCGGCCAAGGTGGTACAATTACGTTACGAGGGGGAAAGGGCCATCCTTGAAACCTACGGAGAAATCCTTTCAGCCGGATATCTGAAAAAGGGGGTTGCCGGAGGAGGCCTTCTAAGATACAGCGACGAAGATGTGGCGCGTGAGCTCAAAGACCTCCTAAATGAATCCCGGGTAGGAACAAAAGATGCAATTTTTGCCATTCCGGCAGGGTCAAGTTTTATAACCACCCTCTCCTTCTTCGATCTCTCCAATCAGGAAATAAGCCAAGCCATACCTTTCGAGGCCAGAAAATACGTGCCGATTCCCCTGTCCGAAACCATTTTTGATTGGGAGGTGATCGAGACCAACGATAAAACCACCAATGTACTGCTCGTCGCAGTCCATAAAGAGGTATTTGAAAAATTAAAAAGGACGGCCGAGGTCACCGGGCTTAATCTCAGGGCGGTAGAGGCAGAGGCCTTCAGCCTGCTTCGTTCGCTCCTGGGGCACGATCTCGCCCCCACCGCTATTCTGAATCTGGGACACAGACAAACTACCCTGGTAATCGCCGACAGAGCCCGACTTCGCGTATCGCATAACCTGGAACGCGGCTCCCACGAGATAACGAGAACTCTCGCGCAAGGTATTGGGGTAAGCGAAGAAAGAGCCGAAGAAATTAAACGGGAAGTGGGACTTTCGGAAAAAATGGAAGAGCGCGAGGTGGTATCTATTATAAATTCACTCCTCGAAAATATTTTTTCCGAGGTTGAACGAGCCATCTCGCTTTACAATCGTCGAGCCGAAAGGAAGGTTCAAAAAATGATTCTTGCCGGAGGCGGATCAAATCTAAAAGGCTTGGTCGACTACGCCAGCACCAAATTGGGGATGGAAGTTACCCGCGCGAATCCCTTTAACCGCGTTGTAATACCGGCATTTATGCAGCCCACCTTTAGAGAAATCGGACCGAGCTTTTCCGTAGCCATGGGACTGGCGTTAAGGGAGATAACGGCAAGGTAAAGGGCTCGGCCCAAAAATCCAAGCCTTAGGCGTAGGATTTTTGGCTGCCGAACCTTTACCCAGCACATAAAAGAAAAAGCGTTAGGAAAGACATTCATACCTCTTTTTCTTTTATGTGCTGGGTGCTCAAATTTGTAGCTAAAATTTGTTCGCCTGAACAAGTTCTGGCTCCAAATTTTAGACAAATTTGGCATGCCCACCTTTCAGTACAAAGCCCGCACCAAGGTTGGAGAACCGCGAGAGGGCGTAATTGAGGCCTCTTCAAAAGAGGCGGCCTTGGATCTACTCCAGCAAAACGAGCTGGTTGTCTTGGCCCTTGGCGAGGAGACGAAAAAATCTTTGTGGGAAATACCGCTTACTTTTGGCCGAGAGGTGTCACAGAAAGATGTCGTGCTCTTTATGCGGCAGCTCGCCACCCTTCTTGAGGCCAAGATACCTGCGGTGGAGGCGCTCAAAATCCTGGTCGGCGAAACCCAAAAACCCCGTCTTCGCGGGGCCGTTGCCGAAATACTGGATGATGTCAGCGGGGGGATGGCCCTTTCTCAAGCCATGGCTAAACACCCCGCCATTTTCTCGGATTTTATGACCAACCTGGTGCTTTCCGGTGAAGAATCGGGCAAGCTCGAAGAGGTCTTCACCTACCTTGCAGACTATCAGGAGAGGTCTTACCACTACACAACCAAGGCTAGAAACTCCATGATTTACCCTGTTTTTGTTCTGGTCACTTTCACCGCAGTAATCACCGTGATGCTCGTTACCGTAATTCCTCGCCTGACCAGCATCTTTGAAGAGACCGGCCAACAAATACCCATATACACCAAGGCCCTGCTTTTGATTTCGAGCTTCCTTCAAGAGTTTGGATTAATAATAATTTTACTTTTGGTGCTAGGCGCTTTGGCGGGTTGGAGGTGGTCGCAAACCGAAAGAGGAAGGATCTTTTTCCATAGACTTCAGCTCCGGCTTTTCTTACTGGGGAAACTCTATCAAAAAATATATATGGCGAGCTTCGCCGACACCCTGCGCACCATGGTTATCAGCGGGATTCCGATAGTTCGGGCGCTCACCGTTTCCGGAAACGTGGTCGGAAACGAAATTTACCGCAGGTCCATCAAAGAGGCCATCGAGTCGATAAAGGCCGGAAACACGATTGCGTCGGCTCTCGAGCGAACCCCGGAAATACCGATCTTAGTGGTCCAGATGATACGCATAGGAGAAATTACGGGCAAGCTTGATTTTATACTGGGAAATATCGCTAAATACTATCAACGGGAGGTAGACTCGGCGCTAGACACTCTAGTGGCGCTAATTGAACCCTTTCTTATCATATTTCTAGGCCTCGGGGTGGGGGCACTGGTTGCCATGGTATTGGTGCCGCTTTACAGTTTGGTGGGATCTATTTAGCGCTCCTCGCTTCTGCTCGTCGCTACCGCGATACTAATATACGAATATACGAATGCAAACGAATATACGGATATACGAATGCATACGAATTAAAAATATTCGTATCATTAGTATGCCATTCGTATATTGGCATCGCTGTGCTCCGAACAAAAGCGGGGAGGGGGTGTGGATAACCTGCACTTGTCTATGTTTAGCAGTACATTTATAATTAAAAAAGGTCGGAAAGTACGTAACTCATAAATTACAATTTTACTTATGTTTAAATCCAAAAAGGGCTTTACCCTAATCGAACTATTGGTCGTCATCGCAATTATCGGAGTACTGGCTTCAATAGTGCTTGCCTCCCTAAACAACGCCAGGAGAAAATCCCGTGATGCGCGCCGCGTAACCGACATCAAACAGCTGCAGCTTGCGCTCGAACTTAATTTTGACGGACAGGGCAACCAATATCCCACCGCCCTATCCGCTCTATCCACCAATGGTTACATCCCTACGGTTCCTCAGGATCCTCTCGGGCCATCCTCAACCGGCACCTGTCGCCCCAACTATTGTTACGCCTACTCCTCGGATCAACTGGCCTATCACTTGGGAGCAAACCTTGAAGAAAGCGGCAACTCGGCCTTAAACGCAGACAAGGATTGCAACTCCATCACCAACAGCCCGGTTTGCACCTCGGGAAAAACCTACACTGGAGGGTTTGACGGAACCGGGGCAACAATTTACGACGCGATCCAATAAATCCCGCCCTAACTAAAGTGCGGGATAAGCCCCGTTAGAAATTCCGTTTAGGAGGTAAATGGACTCCTTATTTATATTACTGATATTTTTCTTCGGCCTTGGAGTCGGGAGTTTTTTAAACGTTGTAATCATACGCGGAGAGCGCCAAGAATCTTTCGGCGGGAGATCGTATTGCGAAACCTGCGGGAGAATCCTTTCATGGAAGGAATTAATACCCGTCGCGAGTTTCGTATTGCAGCGCAGACGCTGCGTCGCCTGCCATACTCAAATCAGTTATTGGTACCCGGTGGTTGAGATTTCTACAGGAATTCTCTATAGCTGGTCGGCCTGGAGATTTATGGCAGGAAACCTTTCGGAGCTGGAGTTTACGGGACTGCTTGTCGGACTCGTGGCTTCGATGGTTATTTTGGTATCGGATCTGCGTTATGAAATCATCCCCACCTCACCGACCTTAATACTTGGCGCCATCGGCGTATGGGCCGTTGCCCTTCGCGGAAATCCGCTATATGATGTAGGGGGAGCGTTGGCCGGCGCTTTAATGCTATTTCTCTTATGGTTGGTATCGCACGGACAGTGGATGGGGTTGGGAGACGCCAAATTGGCCATCGCCACCTCGCTTATAGTCGGATTTCCGCAGTCGGCGATCGCCCTACTTTTCGCATTTTGGACGGGCGGGATTGCGGGAGGAATTCTTATTCTTCTCCGCCAAAAAAGTATCGGAAGCCGCATACCCTTCGGACCTTTTATACTTTTGGGCACGGCGCTCGCCTACTTTTTTACTCAAAACTTTTTAGATTTTATCCCGCTACATTTTTAAAGCCCCGGTCTGACCGCGGGGCTATACCGCAGCAACTTTAAATCATTTCTGCGGGGTCTAATACCCAGCTGAAATGTAACGGAATTTTATATGGTCCCAGATAATTCGCAGACCAAAAAGCCGGATCCGGGCTTCGCAAAACTGCTTGGAGTCATATTCTTAATAACCCTCGCTTCTTTCTGGTATCTTAATCTGGATTTCAATAGGGAAATAAAAATGCTTACCGAATCGGTCAGCGGGGAAGGCGTGAGCCCCCGCAGGGCTTTCATAGAAATAGATTTCGGTAACGGCACCAGACGCCTTTTTACCTCGGAGGTGGTCGGTTCCTACCCGCTGCATATGACACTTACCCACTCGATAGCCAAAGAGGGCAGACTAGATATTAAACTTGGCGAAAACAGGATAGAAAAAATTGGGGATTTTGAAGCGGGCGTCAAGAAATGGCGAATCTATCGCAACGGCAAACCAGTTACTGAAAATCTGCAACAACTAAGGGTCAGCGGAGGAGATAAATACACCCTTAGTTTTGAAAGGTGAAGCGCCCGAAAAGCATCGATCCCTCCCATTTTGGGGGATTTTTATTTATTCGTCTAAATCCCACACATAACTCGTTATGTGTGGGATAAATAACCCCGCACAAATTTTGCCGCCACAATCCAGGTTTCGAGGGAGGTGTCACCTTCCTCTATAGCGCCCCTTTTTAGGTCGAGGGAGGTGTCACCTTCCTCTACCTTCCTCTACCCTCCTCTAGCGTGCGCGAATAGCGCATACCGTTATGGGCGAAGCGGCTCGCCCCGGATTGTCTCGCGTTTGTGCGGGGTGTTTCTCTAATGATACCGCGCTGCAGGCAGCGCGGTTATTCATTTTTAGAGAGGAAAGGATTATAATGGAATAATGGACCAGGACTCTCAACTTTCTGAAAAAGGTTATACCGTGGCTGAAGCGGTGGTGGTTGTTTCCGTAATAACCGTAATAAGCCTAGTGGTACTTGCCTCCTTCCCCGGTTTAAAAGAATCTGGGGCGCTTAACCGCGCGGCTCGGGGACTGGCCCTGGGAATACGCCAAGCGCAAAACATGTCTCTTGCAGTAACCCAAATCGGATCCGCCTCCGGCCCAGTGATCCCGCCGGCGGTGGGAACAAATCTTTCGTTAAACCAACCCCAGGCTTTCAGTATCTTTGCGGATTTAGTGTTTAACCGGAAATACGTCGCCTCCGAAGACGCCCTAATAAAAACCGAAAACTTCGAACGTGGAGTAAAAATACAAAATCTTTTAGGATACAATCCCGATCCTGCGAGTCATACCGCGGTTCACATACTATTTGCCGCTCCGGAGGCCACGATTTTTCTTACCGACGGAAACGGCATAGATATAGGCAATCGCGTGGATATTGAACTTGTCTCTCCCTCGGGGGAAAAGCGTACGATCGTCGTTAGAACGAGTGGACAAGTATCTATAAAATAGATTTCGAATCTATGAGGGGTTTTACCCTGCTTGAAACTATTGTCGCCCTTGCGGTTATCACTGCCGCGGCTGTCGGTCCGGTGGCCCTTATTACCAGCGGAATTTTTAGCGCATCCTTTTCCAAAAATAAGTTAGTGGCCGCAAATCTTGCCCAAGAAGGCCTTGAATTGATACGCCTGGTTCGTGAAAACAACGTCCTTTGTAATGCCCTTAAGGGCGGCGGGTGGTCTTGGAGAAAAGATCCGGCAGGCGGAAACTTCGGGCAGGAAACGCGCGAGGCCGATGCTTTTAACTTCTCTAACGAGGTGGACTGCGGCGGCTCTATTTTAAAATTCCCGTACCTGCCGTCTTACGCCGGCCGTAACCTGCTCTACGACAACGTATCCGGTACATACAATTACAATTCCGGAATTATCACCCCCTTCAAGAGAAAAATTGAAATTCGGGCTCCGCCCGACCCGGAAGGTCGAGATCCCGGAATTCCGGCCGACGATCAAATGGACGTTACTGTTACCGTAGAGTGGTCGGAAAGAGGATCCGCCAAAAATTTGGTTTTGAGGGAAAGACTTTATAATTGGCGTTAAAATGCGAAATCCAAAAGCCAAAAGTCAAAACGGTTTGTCGGGGGGTTTTACCCTGCTTGAAATGGTTATCTCGACCGGACTCTTTGGAACTTTGGTAGTGGCGGCTGTCAGCATCACCCTGCTTGCTTCAAACGCCCAAATCAAAGCAGCCGATATTCAAGCCATACAAGACAATATCCGCTTCAGTCTGGAACTCCTGACCAAAGAACTTAGAACCGGCAGAAACTACACCCTAACTTCGGTTTGTGCCGCGTCCGGATCGGAAATAAGCTTTGACTCCACTTCCGGAAGAAGGTTTTATTTTTTAAATAGCGCCACCCAAACTATTCATCGCGCCACCCAGGACCTCACGAGCGCCGACTGCAGCAACCCCCAAAAGGCCGTGCCTTTTACCGCGGAGGAGGTTATTGTAGATAGACTTAGTTTTAGACTCATCGGCCAAAATGTAGGTTCGGGAGACGGCCAACCCCTAGTAACTGTAAACCTCAGGGTAAGATCGCGCGAAGTAAAGTTTGGCGCGGAAACCACCATGAATCTACAAACCACGGTGGTACAGAGACTACGTGATTTATGACAATACAAGACACAGAACACAAAGTACAAACAGAACACAGAACACAGAACACAGAACACGAACAGATTTGTGCTCTGGTTCCTGTGCTTTGTGCGTCTCAGAAAGATAGGGGCGTCACCCTTCTCTTGGTGATTCTGGTTCTCTCGGCTCTCCTTCCGGTATCGCTTGGTATTTTCAATATAATTTACGGCCAAATAAGAATTTCCGGCGAGACCGGAGACTCATTTATAGCCCTCTACGCCGCCGACCAGGGCATCGAAAAGATGCTGTACCGCGACAGAGTTCTAACCAATCTCTGTCCCGCCGAAGGCTCGGGGTGCTATACCGAAGGCCCGACCTCGGTTCAGTCGAACGGTTGCTACACCGCGCGGGTGGATAAAATCAGCGGAGTAACCACCCTGACGGTATCCGGCCAGTATCGCTGCGGAGCGGACCCCACCAGGACCGTCAAGCGCGGATTTTCCGTCATCTACTAATCTTGCCCAGCGCTCCGCGCTGGAAAATCCAAATTTCAAAATCCAAAATTCAAAACAAATTTATAAGGTGGTTTCAAACTTTTAACGCAACGAGTTCATTAAATACTTCATCGGGTTTCAG
>CAYPFS010000036.1:0-7721 GCA_964410175.1 uncultured Candidatus Saccharibacteria bacterium | reverse complement strand
GCTATGGCTATCCATATCCCTATCCTTATCCTAGCTACGGATACCCGTATCCATACCCCACGCCCGTAGCCTCTATCATTAACTTCGGCGCAACGTCAAATTTCATTAATCCGGGGGAGTCTTCCACGCTCTCTTGGTCAACCTCTAATGCCGCCTCCTGCAGTATTTCGCCGGGCATAGGAACCGTACCTATAAATTGCAACCCGCCAAGCTGTCCCGATTCCCAGGATACGGTCACGCCCGCCACCACTACTACATATACTCTTACCTGCACAGGGCCCGGAGGAACTGCGACAGACACCGAAACCATAAACCTAAGAGGGGTTCCCAGATTTAAAGAAATTCGTCCGGAATAAAAATAAAAACCCGCGCCTTTTGTTCATTGGGTCACCTCGTGAGCGCCGAATCTGCTTTTGACATTCGGCCCTAACTCTATACAGGGTCAGTGCCGCAATTCAGAAACGCGTGAGGTGACCGGTGCGATACGGTGAACAAAAGGCGCGGGGAAAGGTCGGAAATTATCGGCTTAATAAATTATCTTTAAACCGATGTCAAAAAGAGCGTACGTCACCGTCTTAGTTCTCGCGCTTGCGGCGGTAGGACTACTTGTCGTAAATTCTGTTAGGGATCGAAGCGGCACCGAAGGGCCTGTTCGTACTGAAACAGAAGGTCCAACCCCAACCGCAAAAGAACCGGAATCTAGTCCCAAAGAACCGGGGCTCGCCCGCTTAAAAGATGTGAAGGGCGGAGCCGGATTCGGAGAGGCCAGAAGAACCTACGAAAACCAAACCTTTACCTTGAGCGTTTTTGTCGGAGGGCTGCCCAAACCATCAAGCGGCACTTCTTACGCCGCTTGGCTTGAGGGCGCCGGAGCGCCACTTTACGCAGGCAAATTTTCACCTCACAAAAGCGGGGAACTGGAGGGCTGGGCCTTGGGCCACCAAGTAAAGGAAGACTTAACCAGTTACGCAAAACTTTTTGTGGCAGTGCAGGCGGGTGAAAGCCAGACGCCCGGTCAAAGGCTCTTAGAGGGCGAGTTCGGACGTTAAACTAAACATTTGTGATGCGTCCGAAATCTCGCACAATACTTATAGCTGTCGCCGCGGCTCTCTTTGTGTTTTGGGTTGCATTGGGACCTAAAAACAACCAGCCGGAAAAGGGCGGCCTACTTCCAAAAGATTCGGAACTTGTCAACTTCAGAAATCTGGATATAAAAGAACAGCAGAAGCTTCTCCTGGAACTCGCGGATAAACAGGGCACAGAAGAGATGCGGCTTTTTCTTCGCGCCGCGTATCCGGACGGCCCAAGCCACAAACACGAATTAAGCCATACCGTGGGAGAGCTTCTTTTCAAAGAAGCCGGCCTCGCGGCTTTGGGTTTATGCGACCGGAGTTTTGAATTTGGGTGCTATCACAGCGTAGTGCTTGAAGCGGTAAAAAAATATGGTTTCCGGGAAAACCTCACAGAAGAACTTCGGGAGGGATGCAAAAAAGCCGGACCGGCCTACTTTGGCTGCATACACGGACTTGGGCATGCGGTTATGGTTCTAAAAAGTTACGATCTCAAGTCGGCCTATGAATTCTGCGAAAACGCCTTTGCGCCTGATCCCAAAGAGCAATTCTGGTGTTACGACGGCGTATCTATGGAAAATACGGTGCGGGCCGTTGCGCCAGAAGGATTATCCGGGAATCTTCCCACCCGGGACAATATCCGGACACCGTGCCTTGAACTTCCGGAAAAGTACCAAGGCGCCTGCGCAAGAGAACATTTGCATTACGCGGCCCACGGCTTTCTTTCTAACGACGCCGTAAAAATCGCGGACTACTGCCTAGGTTTTCAGTCAGAATCAACCCGGGAGCAATGTTTCTACGGCATGGGAGCAAATCTTCACGGTCGTCTATACGATAAGCCCTCGGAAATAGTTTCGGGGTGCTTGAAAGGCGGGCAATACAGCCGTTTCTGCGCGACTAACGCCGCAACTCAATTTGCGGTTTCCAAAAACAAGGCCTCGGCGGAATTGGTCTGCCGTGAAGCGGACGCGGGGCCGGACTGCTTAAAAAGCGTAAACGAGGCTTTACAATGATTCTAAGATCCTGGTCTCCTACTAAAATCGCCATCATGGCCGCCTCGGCCCTAGCCCTTCTGATCACGTGGGGTCTTTTTTCATCTCCACCGAAAACCGTTGAACCGTTGGGAATTAAAAAAGAGGAACAAACGGAAGTCAAAACAAATACTTCGGACATCCGCTCGATCATAGATTCAATTTACAAAGCCTGCGATCAAAAATCGGGAGAGTGCTATGTCGCCAGAATCAAAAGCGAACTCCTTTCGAAATACTCTCCGGGCGCCATCCTTGCCGCACTCGACGACTTCAACCGCTTTATTGGATGCCATGCCTTCAGCCATTTTCTCGGAAGAGCGCTTTTTGAAATTACCCATAACGCGGCCGACGCTCACGCGCTTTGCGATTTTACCTGCTTTGGAGGATGCTATCACGGAGTTTTGGAAGAATTCTTGGGAAATAAGCTTGACCCGCTTGCTTTGACCGGAGAGGCGCTCGCAAGTATTTGCCGGGGCTCAAAAGCGCTTGCCGGAACAAAACCGCCGCAACAGGTGTACGGAGAATGTCTGCATGGGTTCGGACACGGATTTATGTTTGTTACGGGAAGCGACCTCCCAAAATCGCTTGAGCTTTGCGACCGCCTGCCGTCACCAGGCGACCGCGAGACCTGCTATGGGGGAGCGTTGATGGAAAACGCCTCAAGCTCCACCAATCCGGACCACGCCTCGCCTTGGATTCGGGAAGGAGACAACTTTTTCCCTTGCACCGTGCTCGCGGAAAAATATCTACCCCGATGCTACTGGTATCAAGTCGGGGGATTACGTTCCAGAGGTTTTGCGTTCTCGCAAATCTTCGAAGAGTGCCGTAAAATACCGGAAAAGTATCGTTCCTACTGCATTTTGGGTATAGGAACCAACACCACCTCCGGAAGCGAAGATCCGGTGGAGGTGGCCATCGATACCTGCGCCCTCGGAAGAGGAGACGAAAAATTGCTTTGCGCCAAAGGCGCTACCATCAGCTTAATGGGGCGCTATGGAGGCAACGCGCTCGAAAAAGTAATTGAACTTTGCAAGCGCGGCCCCGGAAATATAAAAAATAAGTGTTATGAAAATTTTAAAGAGTTGGCGTACGCCTGGGGTAAAAAAGAAGAGTTGGAGTCTTTATGCCGGGGTCAGAATATAGAAATTCTGTGTCAAAACTAACCCACACTTCAATTTTAATACTTGCCGCTGCTCTGCTCCTTGGGGCCGGATGGACTCTAACCCGAAGCGGGCTGGATAGGGAGAAGAACCTCAGGACCGAAGAACACATCGTGGTATTAACCAAAGACGGATTCTCCCCGATGAATCTCACGATTAAAAAAGGTGAGACGGTTATTTTTTCAACATCTCTCGGCAACCATTTCTGGCCGGCTTCCAACTACCACCCCACCCATGCCCTTTTCCCGGAATTTGACCCCAGACACCCCATCCCGCCGAACGAGAACTGGGATTTTAAATTTGAAAAAGCCGGAACTTGGCGGTATCATGACCACTTAACGCCCTACCTATTAGGAACGATACTTGTAGAGGAATGAAAAGCGCCAAATCATACGCAATTTACGTTATACCGCCGCTGATTCTTTTAAACGCATTTCTTTTGTATTCGCTTTTCAAAGAGGACCTCGGCCGGCTCATGCCAAAATTCGACTCCCGGCAAACTCAGGCGCCCGAAATCAAAGATATTCCCGAACTCAAAGTTATTTTGACTTCCAAGGATGCCGATGAACGTCGGCTCGCCTCACGCGCACTCGCTGAAAAATACGGCCCCGCGGAGGCCTTGGAACTTCTCAAACGCTCCGGCATTCCCTTTACCGGAGAAAGCCATCTGATTAGTCACGAGGCCGGTTTTGTGGCATTTGAAAAATACGGCCTGGACGGCATACTTCAATGCAAAGACTATTTCCTTTTTGCCTGCTACCACGGAGCAATAATTCAGGCCATCTCGAAATACGGTCCGGAAACTATAGTAAAGATGCTTGACAAATGCCGCGACTGGCAGCAGCGTTTTGTCCAATGCGCGCATGCCATGGGGCACTCGCTTTTGGCTTTTTACGACTACGATAATTTGCCCTTGGCGCTTAAGCACTGCGACAAGATTCTCGAGAAAGAGCCACAGTATCCGGAGGCCTTAACTTATTGCCACAACGGCGTGTTTATGGAAAATATTTTCGGGGTGCACGACTGGAAAGTAAAAGAGCTTCCCAAACGAAAATGGCTTTCTGAAACCGACCTTTATTATCCGTGTAACGCGGTGGAAGAAAAATATCGGGAAGGGTGCTGGAAAAATCAGGCCAGCCGCATTATATTCATAGTGCATGGGGACCTGCGCAAGATTGCCGAAGCCTGCGATGGCGTGGAAGAAAGACAATATCGCGAGTGGTGTTATGATAATTTCGGGAGACAAATTCACCCCATGACCGAAGGCAGCGCAGAAAAAGTTTTTTCGTTATGTGAAAATGCCACCGGAAACTGGAAGGAACACTGCGTCATCAATAATGCCGGGGCCTACTACTCGGTCGGCGGCCCGAACGTCGCGATTGAAATCTGCCGTAAACTCAGGGACGTCCCCCAAGATAACTGTTACTCGCTGATCATAAGCCAGATCTCAAAAGACCGCATTCTCCGGAGCGAAAAAGAAGCTCTGTGTCGGGCCATGGATGGGGATTATAAAAACTTTTGCCTCGCGCGTTTATGAGTCCCGTTAGAGACGTGACCGTTTCTTTATACCAGCTTAATTCTGAAGAATTGTTTACAGAATTTAGTAAAAACTAAATCGAGCCATAAACCTCTAACGGAATTAGTAATTATTAGATCAAGTCCTAAATCTCTAACGGGATGACTTCCATATTTTCCAAAAACGGCTGGCTAACGGCCGTCGTCGGGATTTTGCTTTTACTGTCCGCGGTTTTGACCGTCTCCCTTTTGACTAAAAATCAAAAGCGCTCCTCGGATCTTGAGGAAACTTTCGAAAAAGGAATTTCAATACAAGAATTCTACCCTGTAGCGAAGAAAGGGCCGCTTGAAGAGGTATACCGTCTTCTCAAAGACAAATTTTCTCAAAATCCGGTCTCGGCTCACGACTACGTACATGTCATCGGCGAAGTCGCATACCAAACCCGCGGCGAGAACGGCATAACTTTATGCGATGCCCTCTCCAGCTACGGTTGTTTCCACGGATTTCTCGCCGCCTTTATTGTGGAGCTCGGAGCCGAAGCTCTGCCCAAAACGGAGCTTGCTTGTAAGAAACTGGGGCCGGCTGACATTCCTTCCTGTCTTCACGGCATCGGCCACGGAGTAATGGCCTGGAGAAACTACGAACTTGGATCGTCGCTTAATCTCTGCGACGACCTCGAAGAATTATCCCGCATTTATTGTTACGATGGGGTATTTATGGAAAGCTTCACGAACTCCATGCTACCGCCGGAGAAGAGGATCGCAAGAAAGCAGGACCCGGACGACCCGTGGCTGCCCTGCACCGAACTTCAAGAGCGTTATCTAATGGCCTGCTATCGGCAAAAAGTTTTCGACCTTTTCGGATTTTTGGGCGGGGATTTCAAAAAATTGGCCGACTTGTGTCTTACGCTCCCCGCAAAATACGTCCCGATCTGCGTAGAGTCCTACGGCTACCGGGTGGCCATCTCAGTTCAGACCCAGCTTGAGGAAATCAACCGGCTCTGCGGATTTTTGGAGAGCGGGTCGGAACGAGACGAATGTCTGTTAGCCGCGATGGCGGAATTATCTTTTGAGGGAAGGTCGGGAGAATCTATTGAGAAAATATGCGGATTGGTGGGATCGGGGCGGACCGAAGAATGCAGAGCTAAATTAAAAACTCTTCAAGAAATTCACCAAGCCCGCTTCGGAAAATAATAATGAAACCCGGTTTTATAAGATTACTCGCTTTTACTTTCGTGGTTATTTCCGTGATTATTTTAACCGCGGCTATTTTTAAATCCGGCGGGGGCGAAAACCCAACCGCTTCCCTTGAAGAGTTCCGCCGGATGCCGCCCGATAAACAAATTTCTTTTTTAAAAAACAAGGCCAAGACGCGAACCTTCTCCGAAATAAAAAATTTCATACGCGAGGCCTATCCCGATGAACCGCACGAAAAACACGATCTGGCGCACGTTCTGGGAGAAATTGCGATAGAGTACCAAGGGCTTGAAGGATTTTCGCTTTGCGACGAACTTCTCAACTTCGGATGCTTCCATGGAGCAGCGCTTGAATCAGTCAATATTTACGGAAGGGTCGCGGAGCTGGCGGAAAAACTTCATAAAGCGTGCCTAAAGTCGGATCAGAGCCCCGGAAGTTGTTTTCACGGCTTGGGACACGCAGTTTTAATTTTAAAAAATTATGACCTCGTGGCTGCCCACGAAGAGTGCGAACGGATTGTCGTGGAGCCCGACGACGCATTCTGGTGCCAAGACGGTGTCGCTATGGAAAATATCACCCGCTCCATGGCGCCGCCCACCCTCGGCGCTTATGAAAACGACGCGGCATCTTCCTGCCACACTCTTCCCATCCGCTACCAACCGGTTTGCGCCCGCAACCGTCTAGGTTGGCTCGAGGACAATAAAGGCGTCACCGCAGAAGAAGCAAGGAATTTCTGCCTATCGTTTAGCGATGAAGAAACCAGCCGGGAATGTATCCGCACCCTCGAGGCCCGCCGGACGCGATGACTTTTCAAAAAGGCCATTTCGAAGTAGAATAGTACCTGCTTATGGAGATAGATATCAAATCAAGGGAAGAAGAGGAACTAAAAAGGGATCTCGAAAAAAGATCCGATCCGGAGGCTAAACGCATGCTCCGATTTTTGAATATGCCGGATTTATCCCGAACCCCCGGAAGCCCGCTCAAAGAAATCGTGGACCGCGCCAGCCGGGTGCCGTCTCTTACCGGACTTGACGTAATCAGGGTACCGGAAATTGTTCCCACTCGAGTCCTCTTCGATCTATTCAACATGCCGCCCGGCCATCCGGCCCGGAGTAAATCCGATACCTATTATATTAACGAGGACTACGTGTTAAGGACTCACGATACGGTTTTCTGGTATTACTATCTCGACCACCCGGAAATTAAAAAAAGAGTTGAAAAGAAAGAAACCCTTGGGGCGATTTGTTATGGCAAAGTTTACCGCAAGGACGAAATTGACCGAGGCCATATGAATGTTTTCCACCAATTTGGCGGGTGGCTTATCGCTCCGGACGAAAAAAGAATCCTTACCCCCGACGATCTAAAAAGGGCCTTGGCCGAAATCGCCGTCAGCATTTTCGGGGAAAACGTCAACTTCAGATTCTACGAACACACTTTTCCTTATACGGATCCGAGTTACGAAATGGAGGCCCAAATCAATGGCCGATGGATGGAAATGGTGGGGTCCGGAATGGTGAGAAAAAGCGTTCTGGGGAATCTCGGCCTCGAGGGCTACAATGGCTGGGCCTTCGGATTCGGAATGGAGAGGCTCGCCATGGCCTCAATGGACCTACCCGATATCCGTCTTTTGTGGTCGGAGGATGAAAGAGTTAAACGTCAACTAAAACTCGGAAATAAATATAAAGAGGTCAGTAGGTTTCCGCCGATCGTGCGGGACATATCCTTTGTGGTTTCCCAGGACTTTATAC
>CAYPFS010000035.1:2318-7826 GCA_964410175.1 uncultured Candidatus Saccharibacteria bacterium | reverse complement strand
CTACGATCCGGGATCATCGCGATCCCGATCCGGGAGAATCCGTGGGGCTGTATCTTGATGCTTCCTCGGTTACGCTTACCAACGTCACCTTCTCCAACAACAAAATCGGCGTAAAGGGCGTAGGCAACTCCTCAGTTACAAATCCAAACGGAATCGTCTTCCAAGGAAACGATACAGACGACGACCCGAGTACGCTAATACCGTAATTGAAAAAGACGCCCCTCTCGAACGAGAGCGGGCGCCGCTGATTAACCGGTAACGGAACTTCCGCGTAAGGCCGGAAAAGTTTTTTCGCCTTTGGGTACAATGTGGAACGGACGGGAAATGGGCAGATTGAGAATTCGCGCCCATTCCTGAGGATGAGTGCGGCTGGGGAGCGCTTGTCCCTCCCTGAAGAGCTTCTCAAGAGCCTGGAAAAGATAGCCAAGCCTCACTCCGCACCTCTTTCCTTGAATTCTGTCGTTTTTGATGGCAATGATCTTTGCTTTACTCACCATATCCGCAACGTGGCTCCCGGACACTATGTCTTTCATATAAAAGGTCTGTCGTTCCCGCGCGCCATCCTCATACTCGATCGTAACGATTTCTTGCCTCTCTAGATCCGCATCTCCGAAAATTCGAAGAAGCAATCTTTCAATCCAGTATTCAATAACCAACTGCCTACTTTCCGAAAATCCCCGGTAACGCTGCTTGTCAAATTCGGGATGAGCGGGGTTAAGATACTTCTCGTGGATGGGAAAATCTCCGCCAAGATGAATTCTGAAAATTCTTCTGAAACCCTCTTGGTTCGGCTGCGGGAATTCAATCGGCATCAATCTTCCCGGGCGCGTCAGAGAATGGTCTATGTTATCCGGACGGTTGGTGGTTCCAATAAGCATAAGGTTGGGGAATTCCTCAACGCCGTCAAGCAAGGCGTTTAGCTGGGTAACCACGGTCTCAGCCACACCCGATCCGCCAACGCGCGTCCCGCGAATCGGAACTACAGCATCCATTTCGTCAAACAAGAAAAGTACCAAACCGCCTTCTTTCGCTTTGATCCTTGCAAGATCGAATGGTTCCCGCATTTTTTCTTCGGTCACGCCAAGCCACATAGTGTAGGCTTCGGGGCCGCGCATAAGAAGGATGTCAATCGGACGGTCGGGAACCAGCTTCCTCAACATATTGGCAACTACCTTTACCGCCGTGGTTTTTCCGTTGCCCGGAGGTCCCCACAGGATGAGTCCTGGCGGACGTTTGGCTTTGTACGCGGCAAAATCTTGAATCGCAAGCAACGGCAACTCAAGATTATCCCTAAGCTCCCCGATAGCCGCATCCTGCCCTCCGATATCGTCATAGGTTAAATCCGGTATCTCTTCGAAAACAAATGAGCTCTTTTTCCTTTGAGGAAGTTTCTCGAGCACCAGTCCGTTGGGACTGAACAAAACCTTGTCGCCCGCTTCGAGCTTTCCAACCGAAGCGTTGCCGGCAAGTCCGGCTATCACCTTATCGCCGTGACGGGTTTCGATCCGCACGCGGCCTCCGGAGATAACCTCCTCAACCGTTGCCTCGCTGCCGGTTTGATCGAACTCTGGAAGAGCCGCATAAACAAACGGCCCGTGCACGGATTGTCCAATCATCAAAAGCTGTCCGGGCTTTAGGGATTCAAGATCAATCTCGGGTCGGCAAACTATCGCCATGCGGCCGCCGCCGGCAGAAACATCAATCAGTCTTTTCGTTGAGTCGCGCAGAAAAAGGAAATAGGCGTATTGGTAAGATGGCTGTTCCAGAAATTCCATCATTCTCTTGTACGCCGCCTGGATTTCAGCCAGAGCCTTATCGCCCTCTCTCAATCTTTTGTCGACCTCGACTCTGTAATCAGTGGTTTTCTTTTGAAGATCTGTGTACCGTTGCTGAAGCTCTCTGTACCGCTGCGTCAGATCTCTGTATTTTTGCAAGAGAAGGTTAACGTCAATCGACTGTTCAGGCATGCTCATTCCCCCTGCCTTTCACGTCTGCTTCGCGCGCGTTCTTCCGCGTCCCTTTCGTGTTCCCTTAAAGGATCCCTTTCCCGCATTTCTCTAATCCGTTCGCGCACCTGTCGAATCCTTTCATCAAGGGATTTTTCGACTGGCGAGGGACGGCTGGATGGAGGTTGGATTTCTCCGCCCGGCTTCTCATCCTCTCGTCGAGCCGGGGGACGCTCTTTCTGCCTTTGCTGCAAATCGAATCTTCGCAGGCGAGACACTCTTTACCTCCTTTCCTGTTCAAAAACGAGTCTTGGAGCTTCTTGATTATCGCTTGCCAGAATCCGCACGGAAAGAACTTCAGCCGCCTGCTTTTTAGCCGAGGCTTTCCAGAGTTCCACGACGCGTACGATCGTCTGCCCGGCCGAGTTTGACATGGGCACTGCAAGAGATTCATTCCACTCGGGCCAAATTCCTTCCAAACCCTCTTTAAGGGCTTTGTGCCTCTCGTCATCGGCAAGAACTATAAAGGAATCGGAAACCTCCCTGCGTCCCGACGCTGAAAAATAGAAAAGGCGGGAAGAACGAGAAGAACATTCGCCAAGACAGAAGTCTCCGACAAAAGGACGGGTCAAGCTGTCAAAAAAAGCCGTGCGTATTAGGGCAAGTGCTCCGGCCTGCTCCGAATGTTCAAGTACTCTTTCGGCTCGCACCGCACCTTGGCCGGATAAAAGTTCAACCTGATGGGCCTGCAAAATCAAGTCCTTGGCTACAAAATTTACGGTCTGTATCTCTCCAATGCCGCCAAAAATAAGACCCCGGGGGTGGACCACCTGACGAGTGCGCTCACCCGGTCTTTGCGGGGAGCCTACAAAAACAAGCTGTCCTTCCCCGGCGAATGCAATAAGCGGAGAGCATTGCTGGAGGTATGAATCAATCATGGAGCTCTTTTCGCGCTCCACTCCTGAAGTGTAAGCTGATCTAAATTCAAACCTGTCAGCCACGGTTAACCTCCTCTATGAATCTCGCGCCGTTTGCATCGGAACAAGCCACGAAAAACGGCGGCCCAGTTCCTTTGTTCACATCAGCCGCTTTCTCAAGCGAATCAACAAGGATTCGGAGAGCTTCTTCATAACCGACATCAGGACTGTAATGATGGTCGTCCAGAAAGTCGTTTGCCCGTCTGGCTCCCGACCCGATTGAACCGTAACCCTTATCTTGAAAAGACAAGATAAGACCCGTTGGATCGGCAAGTAATACTCTCGACCCTCCGCTCTCATAAACCCCCAGCAAAAATTGAACCGCCAGTCCCCCTCTGCTCTGAAAGGCAAGCGAAAAATTCTGCTGGGCGATGGCACGGAGAATCAACTCGTACTGTTCGCCGGAAAGAGCGGACGCTACGGCACTCGAAAGACACTGCTCGGCAGAACAGGTAATACGGAAAAGCCGCGCTGAACCCTGAGCAATACCGGCGGCGCCCGCAATACCGACTATGGCATTCTGATTAACCAGAAAAATCTTGCGTACAGGCTCGTGGAAACGGTCAAGTGTCTTTATGTCCGTGGCTTGGCTGTCTGCGCCCAGCATCACGCCGTCTCGATAGCGCAAACCAACCACAGTAGTCGAATGACGATCGAAAATATTGGGTACGTCTACTCTTCCGCTAACACGCGGGAAGTAATCGCTGAGTTGACCAGTTTTCTGCAAATGAAGCAAAAAATCGGACACATTTTCTCCTTGTCAAAGGTCTTTCTATCTTGAAGGCTAATAGATTAAACCCTCAACTGTCAACCCCGCACCTTTTGTGAAATATCGCTATTGAAGTCGAACTTCGCTCATGATTGAAGTCCGACTTCAATCGCGCCTTGTTCGACTTTTTTAGGATTTTATGGTTAAAAGAGCCAAAACCGCTATCGAGCAGCATAGAGATGCGCTCAAGCGTCTCGCCGATGCGTTAATCGAAAGAGAGACTCTCGAAGGAGAAGGGGTTAGAAAAATCGCAGGTCTCTAAAAACCAATCCTGCAGTTTTGCCCGCCCCAAGGGGGCTTTTAAATTTTTTTATTAAAAACAGCCAGCTTGCGCTGGACTGTACCAACCGAAGGGTTGGGATTTTGGTCGCCTCGCGGAATTGCGAGGACTTTGAAGGAACTGTTACTGCGCGTCGGCAACCGCGGCAGATGATGACTTGCGCCTGGACGACCTCGTCTTGGAGGCCGGCCTCACCGTCATCTCGAGTGCCGCGCTTACCATCTTATTTTTTATTTATTTGTCCAGATTTTGTCCGCCAAAAGCTGGGAGAAGAAATTTTGATTTTCTGAAAATTTTGAGATAGAGTTATCATGCGCCGCCATCGTCTAGGCTGGTTTAGGACACGGGCTTTTCAAGCCCGGTACCCGGGTTCAAATCCCGGTGGCGGCAAACCCAGTATAGAACATCTCTGTAATAAAAATTTGCACCGATACTAGATCGGTGCAAATACTATCCTGGCGTGCCGCTTGGCCGGCAACCGCAAGCGATCTCGCGACCCCTTGCTAGCAACGGTTTAACGTCGGCCGGGATATCAGGAAGAATCACAATGGAGTGATTCACTAGTCTTCCCTGGTAGTAATTCGGCGTTCTCTCCCTGATCTCCTTCGTTCCAAAAAGGATATAATCTCGGCCATCCGGCAATTCCAGATACTCGATTGGCCCGAAACGATCCGCGCCCCAACGGGTAATGGTCTCATACCGGTAATAGCGCGACCGCAAAAAATCAAGTCGCGTATCAGCCCACTTAACATCAATGCGGTTTCCGAGTTCAACCCTCCGCTCCATCGGCTGATAAAGCCATGTCCATATAAACAAAGGCGTGATGAGAATCAGAAGTAATACCGTGGGCAATACCGCGTACCTCGCACTTTTTCTTGCGCTTGGTTCGATAGTCATTTCGAGTCTCCGGTCATTACCCATTAAGACCTACATTTAGAAATACGGCAAACTGTCTTATTTGTCAATCTTTCCTGGTTAATTTTTTTAAGCTTGATTGAAGTCGAACTTCAATAGATGGCGGTTGGGGAATGACGAGACTCCAAGAAGTATGTCTGCCGAATACATCTTTCCCATTTTTCCGGCATATGCCGGAAAAATGGGAAAGATGGAACGCAGGACGGGGGGTTGATTTTTATTTCGAATTGGTGTATAATCTCCGCCAGGAGGAACGTTGGAAGAGCAAAAAGAATTGAAAGACGACGCTCTTTCCGAGCACGAAAGCCTTCCGCCGGCTGGAGATGCTGTGACTGCGGAAGACGAAGCTCCTTCACAAGATATCAGGACTGCGCTTCGCAGTCTTAGAAAATTCTCGAAACGCGGCTTTGGCAAAAGCCAGCGCTTCCAGTCCGCATCTGAAGTGCGGAGACAGAAATGGCTCAAATCGCAGAGCCGAGCCAAGAGAAACCAAATCTCTATTTTTCTTGGCAAAATGAGGCAGAGAGAAGAGGAGCGAGGCTATTTTGCGCGCCGCTCAAGGACCCTTCGTATAAAAACATGGGAGTCGTACGAGCGCGGAGAACGGCGTTCCATAGTGGT
>CAYPFS010000035.1:0-2308 GCA_964410175.1 uncultured Candidatus Saccharibacteria bacterium | reverse complement strand
GGAGAGCACCCAATACAGACCGCCATCCGCGAAGTCTGGGAAGAAACGGGCCTTGATCTCTCGAGCCGAATTAACGCCCTCGAGCGGCGCGGAGCCATGGAATCTCCGGGCGAATACGGAGGGACGGACGTAGTTGACGTTTTCCGCTGCTGCACCCGTATCACCCGAGCGGAAAAGCAACAGCTCCACTGCAGATCACACCATGTCCTCATGCTCTTGGACGATCGCAGATTCACGGAAGAGATGAGAAAGCCCGGCCGCGTATCACATAACGCGATACGATGCCTCCGCATTGTCGCCGGGCTAGAATGAAATACCGCACCGTATACGGTGCGGGATTTTTTAATAGAGCCGGAAGAGTCGTTTTTCTTTTGTCACAAGCTCGATTCGTTCCGCGTACGGCCTTAGCTCTTCCTTTACTTGCGGCTTGAGGCTGTCGGGGCAGTGTACGACAAAAATACTGTCAAGCAGTCGCCCTTTTTTCGCTTTTTTGCGGCGTTCAATGAGTGTCTCGAGAAATCTGCGCCAGTCCGACATATCGGCGTGGCTGGAAGCCGAACGCTGCTCCACCTTGGCTCTCAAATTCATAAAGCGCGTCTCGCCAGGATTGCCGGACCACTGAATGGTCGGCTGCAAAGAGCCCTGAAGCGCCAACTGGATCTGATTCATGATGGAGTCTTCCGGAACCCATCCAACGTATACAAAGCGGTATCGTTCGTTATTGAGTCCCGCCCCCTGATAGCGTCTTGAGGGGCCCTCTCCGGAAGCCGAGGTGGTAACCACCACTCCCCCGTTTTTCTCAAGGTAGGCAATCACCTCTTCTCGGTGCCTTGCCGACCAGATTTTGCGGACATTCTTCGTATGGAGCGCCGGGTACTGGGGCGTCGAGTGGTGATGCATCGAGTAGATGTCCCAGAGCTTACGTATCATCCCGTCAATGTATACCGGGATTCCCCTTCGTGAAAACTCGCTCGCAAGGCCCACCCCTTTGGTAGAGTAGGTGGAAAAAATGCCAACCTCTTTATTTTTCACGCAGTGTTCTGCGATTGCCAAAACTTCCATGAGATCCGCGTCAAAACTCGTCTTGCGGACATGCGGATAGGTGAAATCCGTAACAATCAGGCTGTCATACAGCCATTCATCCGGCAGGTCATCCGGCAGAAGGGATTCTGAAGCCATAGGCTGCCAATGCCAGGCAATGTCTCCCGTGATTCCCGCCACCTTGCCGTTGGGAAGCCGAAAACCGGCATTAAGCGCTCCGAAAGTATGTCCGGAAAGGCCAACCCAAACTCCCTGCGGAGTAATGCGGTTAAACCCCTGGGCGAGCGCGCTTCTGCGGTTCAAACACGGCGCTATTTCCCGTTTGTCCAAAAAATACGGGGACAAGTTGCTGCTGTCTTTCAACGTCAGGGGCATCGCAGCCAGCGTATGCGGCAAGCCGTGGATCCTCGCGTGGGGCGAAAGAAACGGCTCCGCGTAGTGGGGCGCTCCGGCATGATCATAGTGGAGATGCGTTACCAGCATAAAATCCACCTTGAGGTTATGCCTTTTCAGGAAAGAAAGATTTGGACCGCGCACCCAGTTCCTCATAACATCCTGCAGCTTGCGGCCTTTGACTTCGGGATTGGAGATTATGAGCTCCACGTCTTTTTGTTCCTGACGAGAGCGAAAATACTCTCCGGAAACATCGGTGCCCGGAGCGGGCCATGGCAAAAACTCGGCGCCGAAGTCGGTCATTCCGACCCAGTCATTCGTAATCAGGGTTGTATTCGACAACCCGATACCGTTACTCGTAAAGCTAGTTCCGCCTCCATAGTAAAGATACACCTCATCAGCCATATCCAGCTGTTCCTTATTATATGTAAAAGATCTTCCCTTTTGGACCATCTAAAAAAGTCCCAAAGGGAAAATCTCGTATCTATTGATTGCAAACATTATAGCATACCCTTGAGTTCTTGACAAGAGCTGGAATGTGGAGTATAATTGGAGTACTGTTTGGTGATTCGTTTCCTCGACATGACTCGCCCCTTTCAGCGAGGGACTCGCTAAGGGTCGGCGCGATTTTCCTCGCTCGGCTCGGAACCAAGCAAATCGCGCCTCCCATTGTCTCGGAAACGAATCACCAAATATCTGTTGTAAAGGGTTAGGGGGGAGGGTTGACAAGATTGATCTTGGATGCTACGAATACCCGTATGGTAGTCCCAGAAGCAGGACTTGACAAAATATTTCGGATCCTGTATAATACGGGTAGTTGGATTAAGCAGTTCTTTTTTAAGGCTTCCAGAGATGTAATCGGGGGCGCTGTAGG
>CAYPFS010000034.1:0-8202 GCA_964410175.1 uncultured Candidatus Saccharibacteria bacterium | reverse complement strand
CCTCTTCATATCCTGTTTTCGGCATAGTCTCCACCAAACCAGGGATAAGAATAGGCGGTTTTGACTACAATCCCCAGAACAACAGAGCCGTGGCTCTTGCCGGTAGAGTGCCAGTAAAAATAAGCGAAGAGAACGGGGTAATTAACGTGGGAGACCACCTCACTCTATCAGCTACTATCCCTGGCTATGCCATGAGACAAACCGAACCCGGCCAGAGTATAGGTATAGCGATGGAATCCTCACAAGACAAGAAAGAAGATAAAATTTTAATATTCCTCAACCTTTCCCACTGGGAACCTCCAGAGCAATCTATTTTCACTAGAATCCTCGATTGGCTCAAAAACACTTTTGAAATAGTGATCGAGAAAGGAATGCTTATGGTATCGAGGGTGGTGGTGGAGGAGGTAAGCGCTAAAAAACTATGCCTTGAGGAGGTATGCGTGACCAAAGAAGAGTTGCGGATACTTTTGCAAAAAGCCGGAATCGGGCAGCCGCAGACGGAATCTCAAGAGGAGCCACCGTCGGAAACGCAATCGGAAACACAAAATAGCGAAGGGGGTACTGTTGCACCGGATACCGGAGATGGGGTATAGTTTAGTTACTGGTTACGACACGATTCATGATCCACGTAGCACGATCCACAAGACGTAATGTCGTGTATCGTGTTACGTGTATCGTGTATCGTTAACGCTTTATGGAACAAAATCAAAGCAATCATTTTGAGTTTGCGGCGAAAATGCTGGTTTACATTTTTACCGCCCTCCTTCCTATATTTTTTATCCCCTGGCCGGTGGGGGTGGAGTTGGGAAGGGAGATTACTTTTAGCATACTTATCGTACTCGGGGCCATTGCTTGGCTGGTATCCATTCTTAAACACGGGGTACTGCGTTATCAGCATTCGCCGGTGCTTGCCGCGGCTTTTATTTTGTTCGTGGTTACTGCCGCTGGCGTCGTATTCTCCAAAACCCCCTGGATTTCGGCGGTTTTGGCCGACCCCACCGCCGAGCGGTTTTCCACGTTGATTCTCGGATTAGCGTTCGTTTTGGTTACGGGGGGCGTACTCCGCTCGCGGGAAGAGGTAGCAACCGCGGTTTTTATCCTGATTTTTTCCGGCGGAGCAGCCGCCCTTATAAATGTTGTTCAACTTCTCTCCGGGGTTCCTCTATACCAGTATCTTTTGCCTTTCGCCCAAGGCAGCGATTTTAACGTCATTGGGACCCAGAATGGAGCCGCGCTCTTTTATGCGGCGCTTTTTGTTATGGGGGGCGGCTTTTGGGTTTTGAACTCTCAAGAAAATTTACGTCCCTTTGCGCGTTATCTGCTGCCGGCGGTACTGGCCGTATTTCTCGTTAATCTTCTTGTTATTCACCACCGAATTTCTTGGGTAGCGGTTCTCGGCGCTTCGATCGTTTTATTCGGCTTTCTCGCGAAAGACCGAGCCGCCATTCAGCAAAAACTCAAATGGCGCTATTGGATTGTTCCTGCCTTGATTCTTGTTTCCCTCTCCCTGCTTTTTGTCCGGGGCCCGATTTTTGGACGCCCCAACCTGCCCGCGGAGGTGTCACCTTCCTTTTCGGCGACTCTGCAAATTGCGGGCGGGACTTTTAAAGAGGGTATGAAATCGATACTTGTCGGTTCCGGCCCCGGAACCTTCGGTTTAGAGTGGGGTCGTTATAAAGACCCATCCATAAACCAGACGGTTTTTTGGGGAATTCGTTTCGGCCAGGGGTTTTCTTGGGCTTCGACTCTGGTAGTTACCATCGGAATTTTAGGAGTACTTTCTTTTCTTTTGTTTATAGTGGCGAGCGTCTTTACCTTTGCCAAGACCCTGGTAACTTCGCACGAGGAGGAAATTGTGGCCTCGGGCTTGTTTCTTGGGTTAATCTCTTTGACCGTTGCGGCCTTTCTTTACCCGGCAAATTTCTCTTTGGCTCTCGCGCTATTTTTAGTTGTGGGACTTCTCTTGGTGGAGCTTGGTCGGACAGAAAGGACGGTACGATTTGAAACGCCTTGGAAAGTATTTGTTTCGTCTCTTGCCGCGATCTTCTTTATTTCCCTGGGGGTGGCAGGCCTTTATTTTGAAACAGGGAGATTGCGCTCGGCTTTTGCCGAGCGAGCGGGGATGGAGGCTTTGAGCCACGGCGGGCTGGATGAAGCCGTTTCCCAGTTCGAACGAGCCGCCGGGTTGGAAAGTAAAAACCTTCGACATTATCAGACTTTGGTTTTGGCAAGATCGGAAAAAATACGCTCGATCGTCGCTCGCGCGGCGCGAGGAGAGAACGTGCAGCAGGAATTTCAACAGACGGTAGTGGCGGCCGTAGGAAATTCGCAGACGGCCATCGCGCTGAATCCGCATGATCCGTCTCTCTGGAGAATGCAGGGAACGCTTTACGAGCTCGTAATTCCATTTATTCAGGGTTCGGAGCGGCTTGCTCTTTCCAGTTTCCAAAAAGCCGCGGAGCTTGAGCCTCAAAATCCTTTACCTTGGGTGGATATGGGAAGAGCGGGGATTGCGTATTCCGATCATCTTGGTGTGCTTTTGAGTCGGGCGCAGGGCGCCGATAGAGACAATTTGGTGAAAGCAAAAGAGGCGGCTTTGGACGAGGCGTCGAGAGCCCTTGTAAGGGCTGTCGAGCTTAAGCCGGATTTTGTGGCTGCGCACTTTTTACTTGCGCAGGCGGCCTTGCGCCAAGGAAACATTCGTTCGGCAATTCAAGCCGCCGAAAACGCTAAACTCTCTGCCCCTTTTGATATAGGAATGGCCTTTCAGCTCGGACTTCTCTATTATCAGAATAACGAACTTTCACGCGCTCGAGCAGAGTTTGAGCGGGCCTTGGCCATCGATTCCAATTACTCCAATGCGCGCTACTTCCTGGGTTTAATCTACGACAGGCAAGGAGAGCGGCCAAGGGCCATAGAGGAGTTTGAAAAGATAGGAGCGCTTAACCCGGATAACGAGGAGGTGAAGAGGATTTTGAGTAATTTACGGGCCGGAAAAAGAGCTTTGGAGGGCATTGCTCCTCCGGGTGAAGCGCCGGAAAAAAGAAAGGAAACCCCGGTTAATGAACGAGGGGGGTCGCGCCAGCGAAGATAGGAGACACCGAACGATTAAGACATACACAGAACACAGCGCACAGAACCCAAATAGAACACAAATGTGGAGAGAACACAAAACACAAACACAAGTAAATACAGAGCGTTTGAAGAGAGGACGGCGAAGTTTGCCGGGAGATGCCGCGATTATGTGAAGAAATTACCTAAAACAATTTCCAACGTTGAATACGGCAGACAGCTTATAAGATCGTCGGGCTCCCAGGCGGCAAACTATATCGAAGCAAATGAGGCATTTAGTAAAAAAGATTTTGTCCACAGAGTTAGGATCTGCAGGAAAGAAACGAAAGAAAGCAGTTTATGGATAGGTCTCACCGAGCCATTTGAATCGGAGAAAAGAGAACAGGAGGCGATCCTGCAAGAAGCAGAGGAGTTACGTAAAATATTCAGCGCAATATTAGATAAGAGTAAATAGTTTGTGATCTTGGGGACTTGTGCTTTTGGTCTCTATTTGTGTTTTGTGTGGTCTGGGTAGTCTGTGTTTTAGGGATAATATGCGTCTAGGTTTCCTTAATCACGAGATTGCGAACGTTCACTCCGCGGCCCTGCTTCTCGGGGCCGCGGGGCTTTTATCGCGGCTGCTCGGAGTTTTACGGGATAGAATTCTTGCCGCCACCTTTGGCGCGGGAAGGGAACTCGATATTTATTACGCCGCTTTCCAAATTCCGGATTTTATGTCCGTGGTACTGCTCGCAGGCGGAGCGTCATCGGCGGTTTTGCCCATATTTCAAGAATATTTGTTACGCGACAAGGAAGGGGCGCAGAAATTGATCTCCGGAGTCGCCGCGTTTTTTTTATGGGCGGCGGTGGTTATTGGAGCGGCCGCTTTTTTTCTCGCCCCCTGGATTGTACGATTTGTGGTCCCCGGGTTTCCTGAGGCGGATCGCAGCACCACAATGGTTCTTACCCGGATTATGCTTCTCTCGCCGGTGCTCTTGGGGCTTTCAACCATTTTTTCGGCCGTAACGCAATCGTTTCAGCGATTTTGGGCTTACGCTCTTGCGCCGATCTTTTATAACCTGGGGATTATTGTAGGAGCGGCGGGGTTCGTGCCCATTTTTGGAATAAAGGGACTTGCCGGAGGAGTAGTGCTTGGGGCGCTGCTGCATTTTTTGATACAGTGGTCTACCGCGCGGCAGCTTGGTTTTGCCCCGATTTTAGTTCGAGTATCCAGGTTTTGGAGGGAGGACGGGGTAAGACGGGTAGTTGCCCTTTCTTTTCCGCGCTTTATCTCCATTTCTTTTACCAACCTGACGATTCTGGCGCTTGTCGCCATCGGATCTACGCTTGAGGAGGGAAGCATTGCGGTTTTTCAGTTTGCGCATAATCTTTATTTCGTGCCTATTGGTATTTTTGGAGTAAGCTATGCTGTCGCAATTTTTCCGCGGATGTCGCGGGCCTATATTGCGCGGGACGCTCGTGAATTTTTCCACGAACTTTATTTGGGAATACGCACCATTCTTTTCTGGATTATTCCGGTAGCGGTACTGGCGATCGTTTTGCGGGCGCACATTGTGCGGGTCGCCTTGGGGGCGGGTTTTTTTTCTTGGGAAGATACCAGACTTACCGCAGCGGCCTTGGGGGTTATGGCTTTCTCTATGTTCGCGGGGGCGCTTGCCGCCCTTCTCATTAAAGGATTTTATGCTCTCGAAAACACCTGGCGGCCGCTTTTTATAAATGTATTTGCTTCTTTGATTTCCGTAAGCTCCGGTTGGATTTTGGCTCGGGAACTTTCTTGGAATTCCCATCTCCAAGAGACGGCTTCGGCAATTTTACGGATTTCGGATATCGCTCATCCGGAGGTTTTGGGACTTGCCGGCGGATTTTCGCTGGGACTTATTTTAAACATTTTGCTGCTTTCATTCTCGCTGGGGCGTTTCGCCGATAAAGTTTTTAAGGAGTGCCATCCTTTTCCCTGGCGAGCGCTTGGGAAAATGGTTTTGGCCGCGCTTCTCGGAGGAGCGGCTGCCTACGGCTTACGCGTAAGTTTTTCCGAGACATTGCCTTTGATCACTTTTTTCCAGGTACTATGGCAGGGAGCCGCTTCGGCTGTAGCCGGATTTGGGGTATACTTTGCCGTACTTTATTTCTTAGGGAGTGAGGAGGTCGCAAGTTTTATTACTACCTTCAGACGCCGTCTCTTCCGGGTAGGCGCGCTTCCCTCAAGCTGGGACGGCGAGACCCATATATAAAATCTATGGAGGTTGAACCTCCATAGATTACGTAGTAGTATTTTAGGTGCTATGAAAAAACCACAGTTTGTTGAAGGACAAATATACCACGTATACAATCGCGGCGTGGAAAAACGCAACACTTTTCTTAGAGAGAAAGATTACCTCCGTTTTATTCATGACTTGTATGAGTTTAATGATGAGGATGCTGTCTCTAACGTTTTGTACTCTTTTAATCGCAAATCTATGGAGGTTGAACCTCGTTATATCAAAAAACGAAAACTTTTAGTAGAAATTTTAGCTTTCGTATTGATGCCCAATCACTACCATCTACTTTTAAGACAAATTAGGGAGGGGGGCATTATTAGTTTTATGCAAAAGTTGGGCGGCTACACCATGTATTTTAACAAAACATATGAGCGGGTGGGTCCGTTATTTCAAGGTCGGTTCAGGGCCGTATTAGTCGAAACCGAACCGCATTTTATATACCTTCCATTCTATATCCATTGCAATCCTTTAAAAATCTATGGAGGTTCAACCTCCATAGATAAAGTGATAAGGTATCTGGAGAATTATCGATGGAGCAGTCTGCCGGACTATCTGGGCAAGAGGAATTTTCCTTCAGTTACTTCGCAGGAATTTCTTTTAGAGTATTTTGGCGGTGAAAAGGGATTCCGCAGAAATTTAAAGCAGGTTTTGGCAGATAAATACGTAGGATTTAAGAAAATATCAGAGGTTACTTTAGATGACGATTTCTAAACTATGGAGGTTGAACCTCGATATATTTTTAGGCAGATCCGAAATTTTGTAGTAATCGCGCACGTTGATCACGGCAAATCCACCCTAGCGGATCGGTTTCTGGAGCTTACGGGAACGGTAGAAAAAAGGAAAATGCGGGAGCAGTATTTGGATACGATGGCGCTTGAGCGGGAGAAGGGGATTACAATTAAAATGGCTCCAGTCCGCATGACTTGGCATATGCCAAGTCATGCGGATAACCGGTTACCAGTTACTGGTAGCTATCAATCAGATTCAGGGTATATCCTGAATCTGATTGATACCCCCGGCCACGTCGATTTTTCTTACGAAGTTTCGCGGGCCCTGGCCTGCGTTGAGGGCGCGATCTTACTGGTAGACGCTACCCAAGGAATTCAGGCGCAAACTTTGGCTAATCTACATTTGGCCGAGGGAGCAGGGCTGGTTATTATCCCCGCTATTAACAAAATCGATTTACCCTCGGCCGAAGTCGAAAAGACCGCCGAAGAAATCAGGAATTTATTGGGAGATACGGAAATCTTTAAGATTTCCGCAAAAACCGGCGAGGGTGTGGATCGGCTTTTGGCAGAAGTAATTTCTAAGATTCCTCCGTCCCAAACCAGTTACCGGTTACCAGTTGCTAACTTACGGGCGTTGGTTTTCGATTCGGTTTACGATCCGTATCTGGGCGTGGTGGCGCATGTACGGATTTTTGAGGGCGAAGTTAAGAAGGGCGAGCGGTTAAAATTTTTGGCAAGCGGCGCCGAGGTCGAGGCGTTGGAGATTGGAGTTTTTTTGCCGGAAAGGACCCCGGTCACAGGACTGGGCGCAGGCGAGATTGGATATATTGCAACGGGTATAAAGGAGCCGGAGAAGGTCCGCGTGGGTGATACTATCACGTTAGTTACTAGCAACCAGTTACTAGTTACCGCTTTGCCCGGATACAGAGAGCCGACTCCCATGGTATACGCCTCGATTTTTCCGGAAAACCAAGATGATTATGAAGCGCTCCGCGAATCGCTTAAAAAGTTGAAACTAAACGACGCTTCACTTTTTTTTGAACCAGAGGATGCGGGGGCTCTCGGCCGGGGTTTTCGTGGAGGATTCCTAGGGATGCTGCATATGGAGATTGCGGTCGAAAGGCTTCGGCGCGAATACGGATTGAAACTCGTATTTTCGAGCCCGTCGGTGGCTTTTCGTATTAAAACAAAAATTGGCCAGTTGCCGGTGACCGTGTTCTCCGCCGCAAAAATGCCGGAGCGGCACGAAATTGAATTTGTGGAAGAGCCGTGGTCAAGAATCGAGATAATTACTCCGTCTCGGTTTCTGGGGGCCGTCAACGCTCTTATTAGCGAGCACGGGGGGAAAATACAGGAAACCGTTACCCTCGGGCAGGACCGGCTGCTTATAAAATTTGAGGCGCCCCTCCGGGAAGTTGTTGTAGATTTTTACGATAAATTAAAAAGCGTTTCGCAGGGTTTTGCTTCGATGGTTTACAGTATGGCGGACTTCAGGCCGGCGGATTTGGTACGGCTCGACATTCTGGTTGCAGGAGAAAGAGTGGAAGCGATGACGCAGATGCTGCCGCGGGAAAAAGTATACGCCCTGGGTCGTGAACGAACGGCGAGACTCAAAGAGCTTCTGCCTAGGCGGCTTTTTGCCGTCGCGATTCAGGCCGTTTGCGACGGGAAAGTTATTGCACGCGAAACCGTGCCGGCCGTCCGCAAAGACGTCACCGGCTATTTATACGGCGGCGACCGGACTCGCAAAATGAAACTTTGGAAAAAGCAGCAGAGGGGGAAGAAGAGGCTAAAAGAGGCGGGTCGGGTAGAAATTCCTCCGGAGATATTTTGGAAGATGATACAGTCCCGTTAGAGACAGGTCGCGGTCGGATTGCTACCTGCCGTAATCTTAGTTTATAACCACTTCTCCAATACCATTTGGAGTTGATACCCGCGAGCCGCGAGCGCGGTCTCTAACGGGATGAAGTCCCGTTAGCTAAAAGGTGTAGAATAGGGGAAGAAGGGTAAAGGCGATCATAGAGATGACCGCAAGAAGAGAGATCGCAATCCAGACGAAACGAAGCTTTTTTCGTTGTTGGAGCATGCCAATGTTGTCTAAATTTATGAGTGAGACTCAATGTCGAGCGAAATAAATTTAGCTA
>CAYPFS010000033.1:500-8493 GCA_964410175.1 uncultured Candidatus Saccharibacteria bacterium | reverse complement strand
TAAAGGATGAAACCGGGTATGTCTTCTCGGGAGAACTTCTGGTTCGCTACGACGACGGCAACGGACATTTGGTCGAACGGATAATGAAACCGGGCGATTGCGTTCATATTCCTCCTGGGGCAGTTCATCAGGAAGAAGCGATTACCGACTGTGTCATATTTGAAGTTTCCAATCCGGTTTTTGACGACAGGGTCAGGATGGAAGAACACTACGGTCTTAGCCGCTCCGGGGGTTTGCCGACTACCGATGCCCCGAGAATAGAGTGATAGATGCGCCGCCGAGCGGCGCATTTAAAATTTGAAACATTAAGGACCGGTCAGGGGTTTTATAGGTATGCTTACTCTTCCTTCATCTTTTCCTTCCGGGGTTAAAGTTGGAAACAAGACGGTTGGCCCCGGCAACCCCTGTTTTATAGTTGCGGAGATCGGCAATAACCACAACGGGGAATTTGAGCTTGCCAAAAAGGAAGTCGAAGCGGCGGCGCTTGCCGGAGCCGATGCGGTTAAATTTCAGAAGCGAACGGTGGACGAAGTATTCACCAAAGAACTCTTGGGCAAGGCCCAGACCCACTCCACTCTGCTCGGCAAAACTTACGGGGAATACCGCAGAAAACTTGAATTAAAAGACTCGGAGCTTGCGAAACTCCGGGACCTTGCGCATTCTTTGGGTTTGGCTTTTTTCGTAACTCCTTTTGATTTGAAAAGCGCGGCGGTTTTGGCTGACATCGGAATGGATTGCTGGAAAATCGCCTCTTTTGACCTAACCAACCCTATGCTTCTTGAATTTGTGGCAAAACAAAAAGAGCCGCTTTTCCTTTCAACAGGTATGGCAACTTTGGAAGAGATTGATGGGGCTCTCGCCGCGGTTCTTACCCGTAAATCCGACGTTATTCTGAACCACTGCGTTTCTATTTATCCCACCCCGCCTGCAGATTTGAATCTTGGCGCTATCATTACCTTAAAAAACCGCTACTCGCCGATTCCGATTGGATATTCGGGGCATGAAATCGGTTATTTCCCTACGGTCGCGGCGGTCGCCTTGGGAGCTTGTACGGTGGAGCGGCATTTCACGCTGGATAAGTCTCTCCCCGGACCGGATCATGCAACCGTAAGTCTTGAGCCGCACGAGTTCGCAGATATGGTAAAACGCATCCGCATTATTGAAAGAGCGGTGGCCGACAAAGAAATTTATCTGCATGAAGGAGAAATTACTCACCGGAACAAACATGGGAAAAGTGTGGTTTCTCGCGGGGCGATTCCCGCGGGCTCGGTGATAACGGCCGAAATGCTTACGATAAAAAGCCCGGGTTATGGAATCAGGCCGTATTTAATTAATACGGTTGTTGGTCGTAAAGCTAAAGTTGATATTTCGGAGGATACGGTAATTACCGAAGAGCACCTCGTCTGAAATTTAAATGCCGCCTAATTTCGGATACTCCGTATGCGGCGAGAATCATTATGAAGGCGTCCGCCGGGTAGCGATGGCGGCCCTGATCCGAAAAAGCGGCCACTGCGGAGGTCATGGCATAGTAGAAAATAGTAAGCGCCATGAAAATGGCGACAATCCGCGCACCAGAAGACCACGGGCTTGCCGATGGATGACTAGTGGTCTTCGGTGCGGGATTTTGCTCCACGGGCAAGCCTATGATACCCCCGCTTCCACTGGGAAGCCTGCGGGCTTGCCCGTGGAGCTTCATTTTTTCCCTGCCTGCTTCGCCCGGGGCCTTAAGCAGGTTGCCTGAGCGATACGCCCTGTAGCCCCCCCAAGCCGCAAGTAAAGTTAAGGCAATCCAAACCAGCCGGCCTAGTATGGGGATAATGGCAGCGCCTTCCAAAAGTTCCCAAACGCGTTTGGTAAGGGCAAGAGGCCCCTCTTTTAGAAGCACGACCGAGGGCGAGAAATCAAAAGTCATTGGCCGGATCAGATGGAATTTTTGCGAAAAATAGAGATAAAGGTCTTGGGTGAAAAATGCCTGAAGGGTTATCGAAAGAACCATAAGACTAGATCGCGGGTGAGAGATGATAATTTTGAATCCTTCTTGGGCGAGTTCTTTGCCTAGAGCCGGGTTGGTGTTTATTTCGGAGTAAGGCAGGCCGCGGTTCTCGGCAAAGGAACGTTTTAATTCCTCCTCCACCTCTCCGTAGGGCCGGCCCGTTTCGTAGGAAACAACCGAGACGGCAAAATCAGTATAAATATTTCGCGGACCGGTGGCAGATATGCTTGGCGAGCCAAACTGAATGAAATTTCGCGCGATCCATGGGGAGAGCACCATAAAAAAAGCGAGGGTAAAGGCTAGAAAAAACGCAGGCCTTAGCCGTTTCTTAAACCAAAAGGCCGCAAGGACCAAAAGCCATACCAGAAAAAGAAGCTGGGCATTGGGTTTAGCAAGCGTGGAAATTCCGAGAAACACTCCGCCAAGGGTAACATCTAGGATTCGTGAATCTTTCTGTAAAGTCCGGATAAAAAATAAAGAAGCCAAGAGGAGGAAAAATACGGCAAGGGTATCCGTAGTAACTAAAAGTCCGAAGATTGCCGCTACCGGCTCAAACGCCATTAACCCAGCGGCAATTAGGGGTACATCGGTTCTTGCGGTAAATTTTTTAGCGATCAGCCAGACAAGTAGGGGCAGGGCGCCGGATACTATAAGCTGTAAAATAATTGCAGGAAGGAGAGAGTCTGATACCCCAAGGGACCCCGCAAGTATTAAGGGGTAAAGGGGAGGGAAGTGGGCGCTTGGGAGAAAGGGCGGTTCGGGCGATTGCGAAAAACCGTTTCCTGCGATAAGATTTTTAGCAAGAGCAATAAACGCGCCGGAGTCGGATACCAAAAAAGCTCCTTGTCCTTGAGCGGTGATTATCACTAAAAATAAAAATAGCCGTAATAAAAATCCCGCGGCAAGAATAATTAGTAGGATTTTAGGAAATTTGCCCATTTATCCAGTGTCCAGAGCCTAGTGTCCAATACCTAGTTATGATATCAGTCGTGGTGCCTTTTTTCAATGAACGCGGTTCTATCCGTGAACTGCACTCACGCCTGGTTAGTGTTCTTAAAAAAACGGGGGAGGAGTACGAAATTGTTTTTGTGGATGATGGGTCTTCGGACGGAACTTTTGAGGAGATGAAAAAACTCTCGCCCCTCCGGGCATACGCTATGAGCCGCAACTTCGGTCAAACCGTGGCCTTTGGCTGCGGAATAACCAATGCTCGGGGAGAAATTATTGTGACCATGGATGGGGATCTCGAAAATCAGCCTGAAGACATACCGGCGCTTCTTGCTAAACTCAAAGAAGGCTACGACCTTGTGGCTGGCTGGAGGCAAAACAGATGGCACAAACAGTTTTTTACGCGGCGCCTCCCGTCGCTTGCGGCGAATATCCTTATTTCCAAGGTAACCGGAACCAGGCTGCATGATCACGGCTGCAACCTCCGTGTCTACCGGAAAAAGGTTTTTGATAATATCGTTTTTAGAGGCGAGATGCACCGGATGCTTGCAGGGTATTTAGGGATGCACGGGGCGAGAATAGCCGAAGTTCCGGTGTCTTGCGCGCGGCGCAAATACGGGAAATCCAAGTACGGGCTATCCCGGCTTTTTAAAGTTATTCTGGACCTTTTGGCTTTTTATTTTTTCCGCACTTATGGCACGCGCCCCATGCACTTTTTTGGATACGCGGGTTTTTTTAGTATGGGGTTTGGGGCCCTCACCTTTTTATGGGCGAGCTACCTAAGGATTTTTCAGGGCGTGCATTTTAACCGGACGCCGCTTCCCGAGCTCGTTGCGATTTTTATAATCGTGGGGTTTCAATTTATTTTAATGGGGTTGCTGGCCGAGATTTTTGTGCGGATGAAATCTTCAAAGGTTCCCGCTGAAACCGTTTATGAGGTCCGAGAACGAATTGAAAACCGGTGAGAAGATTAAACGAATTCCTCTGGTCGGCTATTTCTGGGAGCCGAGCTTTTTTCATTATCTGTGGATCGGCGCACTTTTTTCTGCGGCCAACATTTTTCTTCTCTGGCTTTTTATCGATATTTTTAAAATCCCAACTCTCGCTTCAAGCGCCATTGTAATCGGCGGCACTTTTATTTTGCGCTACGTCTTATTTAAAACAACCAAAGTAATATGAGAGCCGAAGAGTTTCTTACCAAACATTATCGGGCCCTGGGGGATTTTAAAAACGATTTCCGGAATTACAATTTGGCCCTACTGCTTTGTTCTTTAACGCGCGGTACCCGGGTTTTGGATGTTGGCTGCGGCAGCGGCCTATTTTTGGAAATGTTGGAGGAGAGCGGTAAAAAAGCTTTGGGCCTCGAGCCAAATGAAAAATTAATCTCACTTGCCAGGAGTCGGAATCCGCGACTTAACATAGTACAGGGCTCGCTGGAGGATTTTGCGGGATTGGGAGACCAGGATTCAAACCAAAATCAGATTGAGAAGCACGGAAATGAGACGATTTCAAGGCGCGACGACGAACCTGTACCAGTTGGTACATTGAGGAGGAGTCTCTCTACGGGAGATTTCCCGCAGGGAGATAACGAAGAAATCGGCCATTTCCGTGCTTCCCCCAGGGCGGGCGAATTAGGCGAATCTTCTTTGTCGCGCGTCGCTCACGTACCTCAAGATACGCATCGCTCCTCGCTTCGCGAATATTCGCCTAATTCGCTCCGCTCAATTGATCCTGGTTTGAATCCTGGTCTCCTTAACGAGAAAATGGATAGCATCACCATGGTGGATGTTCTTGAGCACATTGCCGATGATGTTGCGGCGCTCGGAAAAACCGCCCCTTTTCTTAATAAAGCCGGACGTTTGATTCTTGTTTTACCCGCCCACCCATTTTTATACGGAGAGCGCGATAAAGGTCAGGGCCATTATAGAAGATATGGCAGGAAAGAGTTATCACGGAAACTAGCCGAAGCCGGGTTTAAGATCGTCGACATCCGCTATTGGAATATGCTGGGAGTCCTGCCCTACTTTTTTTATGAGAAAGTTTTAAGGCGTCCCCTTGAAGTTTCTCTGCGTTTCTCCGGCAGTAAAAGTATTTTTCAAAGGCTCTTGCGAAGAATCCTAAACTTTTGGTTTAGATACGTGGAGAATAAAATCAACTTGGGTTTCGGCCTGAGTTTGATATGCGTTGCTGAACTAGACTAAGATGATTTACTGGGGCCATCTTAATAAATTTCTTTCGTTCCCTGCGATAGCGGTTGCAGCCGTAACTTTTTATTCCTTTTCCTGGCAGTTGGGTTATAGCATTCTCCGGGGCGACCAGCTGCTTTATTTTCCGGCCCTCGCTCGCGTCCTTGATCCTTCGATTCTTTCGCGAGATTTTATGGCAAATTTCAGCCCGGCGGTTTACGCTTTTTGGGACGAGGTTTTGATATTTCTCATGAATTTAACGGGAGGAGATTTTTACTGGGCGGTTTTTTTATTTTCCATCTTTATCCGGTTTATCTACTTTTATGCCCTTTACAAAATTATTCTTTATTTCACTAAAGACCGTCCCGCGAGTCTCTTTATTCTCTTAATCTTTGTGGAGGGTTTTGTGGTTTACGGGACCGGCATGCGGACTTTTGGATTGCGTTTGGTGGGGAGAGACGTCGGTATGGCTTTTGGCCTTATGTCTCTTGCCCTGATTTTGGATAGAAAGGCGATACTCTCGGCCCTTACCCTTGGTTTTGGTTTCTTGATGCATCCCAGTACGGTTTTGCCGTTTTTTGCCGTATTTTATCTGGCGCCGCTATTCTTGGCCGGAGATAAGAAAGAGGTATTTAGAACTCTCCGTTTTCCATTTTTGGTCCACGCTGTTTTTGCCGCGGCCTTTCTTTACCTATCGCCTCTTGGGAATACGGCTAAACCTTTTTTAGTTGATCCGGCTTGGTTCAGTGTTTTGATGGAGCGGGTCTCGGTAATTTTTATTTCCACCTGGTACTATCCCAATAGCTCCCCCTTATATGCTGCCGCAAGCGTATATTTCTTCTTGTTGCTTCTAAAAGAATGGCCCTATGTCTATACCACCGAGAGGAAATATTTGCGTCTGCTCTTCTTTGTGCCTTTGGGATTTGCCGTGGCCGCTTTGCTGCTTTCCGACCTTTTAAGGATCACGCCGTTTATGCAGCTTCAGATGCCGCGCGCCCTCGCCTTGTGGAAGATAATTTTAAACCCCCTCTTTGTTTATTACGGAGTCCGTTATATGCGGGATAACCCGCGCGATTTTCTTTACAATTTTTCCTTAGCGGGCATTGCGGTTTCTTTCTTTTTGAGCGAGAAGCTGATGTTTATATTCCTGCCCTTACAGATCTTTATTTGGTTAAGCCGGAATGTCTTTCCGCGGTTTTGGGAGAGTCTTCGTAGCGGTATTGGGTATCGCATCGCCCGTTGGCTTATTTTCATCCTCCCCGTTCCGGTATTGATCTACTTTGCGAGGCTCCATAACACCGGCAATTTTTTTGATTTTATAATCTTCGCGCCGGCATTGGCCCTGATACCAGCCTTACTGCTTTTCTTTGCAAGTGAAATGTTTCGGAAGTTATCCGCGCACCAGAAGACCACAGACTTACCCGTGGATGGACGGTGGTCTTCGGTACGGGATTCCGCTCCACGGGCAAGCCTGCGGGCTTTACTGTGGAAACCGGGATACTACGGGCTTGCCCGTGGAGCTTCATTTTACCTGCCCCCTTTGGTTGTGCTTCTCTTGGCGTTGGGATTTATCGGTCTTAAAGGTTTAAGTATCTACCCAGCCGAATTAAAAGATGCTAAATTTATGGAGGCTTGCCTTTGGGTAAAGGAACATACGCCAGGTGACAGTCTATTTATAGTGGAGCCTTTCGGCGAAACCTCCGGAGCCTTGCGTTTCCTTTGTTCGCGTAGCGTTTGGGTCGCCAAAAAAGACGGGGGAGTGGGAATGTTTCAAAGAGATTTTGCCCTTGAGTGGAAAAAACGCTACGACCTTGCGGCGCAGCTAAAAAAAGATTCGAGCCTTCTTTCTAAAGTCGCAGACGAGTATGGTCTCGATTATATTTTTTCCGAGGAGAAGCTCAACATAGGACGTTCTATAGTATTTGATAACGGAAAATATTTTATATACCAGCTTTAACGTGACATCCGAAACCAAAATCTGCCAAAATTGCAAAAAAGAGTTCATCATCGAACCGGAAGACTTCGCTTTTTACGAAAAAATCAAGGTGCCGGCGCCGACGTGGTGTCCGGAGTGCCGGCTGGTCAGGCGTTTGATATGGCGAAACGAGCGCGCGCTTTATAAACGTAACTGCGATTTATGCGGAAAACAGATGATTGCAATGTACCCCGCAAATACGGAGTTCCCGGTCTATTGCGTGGATTGTTGGCGGTCGGATGGCTGGGACCCCGCTTCCTACGGAGAAGAGTACGACCGGAACACGCCGTTTTTTGAGCAGTTTAGACTACTTTTGCAACGGGTGCCGCGCCTGTCTTTGTTCCAGCTTAACGTAACCAATTCGGAATTTGCCAACTTCTGCCGCGACGTAAAAAACACTTATCTTTCGTTCTCCACCGTTGACTCTGAAGAAGTGTATTATTCCAAGAATACCGATGACCACTCTTTCCAGGTTTTGGATTGTCTGGATACGGTGGGGGGTCAAAATTGTTACGAATGTGTCACCGGCGAAAAGAATTTCAACTGTCTTTTTACGTATTTAGCGCACAACTGCATGGATTCCGCGTTTCTGTATGACTGCACCAATTGCCATAACTGCTTGATGTCCGCCAACCTGAGAAATAAGGAATACTACATCCAAAACCGGCCGTACAGCAAAGAGGAGTTCGAAAAAATTCGCCAGGAATGGTTCTCCGGCGGCTACGCCAAATTAACGGATTTAAAAAAGCAGTATCAGGAAATGGTGATAGCTGCCTTGCACAAATATTCAAATATCAACAGGGCTACGGATTCCAGTGGGGATAATCTCTTTAATGACAGGCAAGCGCGGCATTGCTTCAATGTTTACGAAGCAGAGAACATTAAATTTAT
>CAYPFS010000033.1:0-490 GCA_964410175.1 uncultured Candidatus Saccharibacteria bacterium | reverse complement strand
ATTTCTTTCTTTGCTTATAATGAAACTTTGGCCCAGGAATACTTTCCCCTGACCAAAGAAGAGGCTGTAAGCCGAGGTTATAGATGGAAAGATCCGGAAACCAGAAATTATACCGTTACCAGGAGGCCGGAAGACCTGCCGGATAATATCAAAGACGCGGACGATTCCATCCTCCAGGAAACCGTAGGTTGTGTTCACGAAGGCGTCTGCAATCACCAGTGCACCACAGCTTTCAAGGTCATTCCGCAAGAACTGCAATTCTACAGGAGAATGAACTTACCCCTGCCGCGGCTTTGCCCCAATTGCCGTCATTATGAGCGATTAAAACAGCGAAACCCCCTGAAACTTTGGTATCGCGCTTGCCAATGTGCAGGAGCGCAATCGGAGAGCGGAACGTATAAAAATACGGTTGGGCATTTTCACGAAACCAGCCACTGTCCCAACGAATTTGAAACAAGTTATGCTCCCGACCGCCCAGAAATAGTTTATT
>CAYPFS010000032.1:0-9183 GCA_964410175.1 uncultured Candidatus Saccharibacteria bacterium | reverse complement strand
GGACCTTAACAAAAATGTTTGAAAATCCGCATATCTATTGGAATATTGCCTGGATGAGGCAATGGGGTGGTCATTGGACTTATCCACAGAATCGCTATTTGACGCCGCGCCGCATACGCGCTACGGATTAAGGGACCTTGGATTTGCGCTAACGCCAATTGACGCTGGTGCAAACGGCGCTAGTGTAAATCCTAGACTCCAAAGCATGGAAATTCAACGCGCCATTGAAATTTTAGAAAAAAGCGTGAGGCCGGCTCTTTGCATTCCGCAGGGGGCGGATTTGGACGTTCTTGCCTCGGCCGAAACCCTAATGCGCGCGCTTGAAGGGCGCGGTAAAAAAGTAGGAGCGCTTAATAGTCCGGAGATTCAAAACGAAAACCTTTCCCGACGCTTCGGTCAGGACGGGTCCGGAGTTTTTAAAAAAATCGCCGACCCTCCGGCCCTTCTCAGGGAATTTATAGTAACGCTCGACACTTCAAGCTCTCCCATTTCGCAACTTAGGTACGAAAAATCCGAAGAGAAAATGGATATTATACTCTCGCCTCAGTCGCTTCCGATTAAAAAAGAGTCCATAACTTTCCGCGAGGGCAGAATACTTTGCGATTGCATAATCGCGCTTGGGGTTAAGGACGTCGAAGCGCTGGATAAAACCGGCCTCGACCCGGCCCTTTTTACGGAAACGCCCCTCGTAAACATTGATTTAGGGCCCGACAATAAAAACTATGGAGAGGTTAACTTGGTGGACCCGAAAAGATCCTCTCTCGCGGAGCTGGTGTACGAACTACTTACCCATTGGAGCGATTCGCCTCTCGATAAGGAATCCGCGACCCTGCTTCTTCTGGGGATTTTTGAGAAAACCCGCAGCCTCAAAACTCAAACCACCAATGCCGACACCCTGCTTACTTCATCCGAACTCCTGCGTCTCGGAGCAGATTTAGCTCTCGTACGAGGATTTTTCGAGGAAAAAGAATCTCTTTCCCTACTGCAGCTCTTCGGCCGCGCCGCGGTAAGGTCGCGGGCGGAAAACAGTGAAGGGGTACTTTGGTCTTTTCTTACCGACGAGGACTTTTCCAAAACCGGTCGCGGAGAAAAAGATATACCAAGCGTTTTGCGGCGTTTTGAGGAAACCTTTCCGCAGGCGCGTATAAGAACCCTGCTTTTCCAGACTGGCCCAGATCGCTCGGTGGGGGCCGTCTTTAGCGGCGCCCGTGAAATACTCCTGGCGATCGAGGCCCGCGAAGCGGCTGCTTTCCAAAGCCCGTACTTAAAACTCGAAAAGAAATTCGCCGACTTCAGAGAAGCGGAGGAACACGTGAACTCGTTGCTGAAAGAGGTCCTTTGAAATAGAATGGAGTTGATGACAACTTCGGGCGAAAACAAGTCACAGCGTAAACTCGAAATCCTGCGAAAACGCGAAGAGGAAGAGTCTACCCAGATACTTGCCGGTAAATACGGCTTACCCTACGCCGACTTAGGGACATTCCCCATGGATTTGGACGCCCTTAAAATCGTACCCGAGGACGAAGCGCGCGGGGCCGAACTCGTGGTATTCGGGGCGAAAGACAAAGAATTGCAGATTGGGGTGAGAAATCCGGAAAATGACAGGACCCGCCGCGTCCTCAGCCGCCTATCCCAAGCGCGCTTCTCGCCTAAATTATTTATGGTCTCGAGGTCAAGTCTCGAACGCGCTTGGGGATTTTACGCAAAAATTCCGGCGGGGAAACCTATCGAAAGCGGGGTGATCGAGATTTCGAACAACAGGATCCTGGAGCTCCAAAAAGAAATTTCGGGACTCAAAGAGCTTGAGAGGCTTATCGGAAAAACCTTTAACGCTCGCACCACCGAGATTCTCGAAGTAATACTTGCCGGAGCGCTCGCGCTTGAAGCTTCCGACGTTCATATAGAGCCCGGCGAAGAGAAAGTGCGGCTGCGCTACCGCGTTGACGGAATTCTAATAGACGTGTCTTGGATTCCCCCAAGACTTTATAACCTTCTCCTTTCCCGAGTCAAACTTGTCTCTGAGCTTAAATTAAACATTCACGATAGAGCCCAGGACGGCAGATTTACCATAAAAATAGGCGGTCTAGAGGTAGAGGTGCGAACCTCAATTCTTCCCGGGCCCTACGGCGAAAATGTGGTTCTTAGAGTTCTGCACCCCAAATCCATTCAAATCCCGTTTGAAGAACTCGGCATGCAGCCCTGGATTACAGAGACCATGGAGAAAGAATTAAAAAAACCGAATGGTATGATACTGACCACCGGACCTACCGGGTCGGGCAAAACCACCACCCTCTACGCTTTTATCAGAAAAGTTCACACTCCCCGGATAAAAATAATAACCATAGAAGACCCCATAGAATACCGCCTGACCGGCGTGGAACAAACCCAGACGGATGCGGAGAAGGGGTACGACTTTGCCAACGGTCTTAAATCTATCGTGAGGCAAGACCCAGATGTAATACTGGTAGGAGAGATTAGAGATTTGGATACGGCCGAAACCGCCATGCATGCCGCGCTAACCGGTCATTTGGTATTTTCTACTCTGCATACCAACTCGGCCGCAGGAACCATACCCCGACTCTTGGACCTCGGGGTCAAACCAGCCATTATTGCGCCTGCCATCAATGTATCCATGGCGCAGAGGCTTGTAAGGAAGCTGTGCGTCTCCTGTCGAGTATCCGCCAAAATAACCGCCGAGAAGAAAACCATCATCGAAAAAGAGTTGGCAAAGTTTCCCAAGGGAACAGCAATTCCCCCACCCCGAAGTTGGAAAATTTTCCAGGCCAATCCCGCGGGCTGCAATGCCTGCAGCGGCATGGGCTATAGGGGAAGAATCGGCGTCTACGAAATCATCTTGATTGATGAGAAGGTGGAAAGACTTATTTCAAAAGAGCCATCGGAATTTGAAATTAAAAAAGAGGCCTCACGTCAGGGACAGATTTCCATGCGGCAAGACGGCCTCCTGAAGGTTCTTGAAGGGATTACGGATTTTGAGGAGTTAGAAAGGGTTGTGGGCGCAGAGCTGAATTACGACCCACATAACACATAGCACGACCCACGAAAGCATCTTCGTGTATCGTGTTACGTGTATCGTGTATTGGGATCCCTTGGGCCGTGGGCAATTACTCCGGTTTGGGAACGCGGAGGCTAGGATTTCTCCCAGGCATGAACCAGCCTGAGCCAACGCATCCTGGTTTAAAAATCCCCTTAATGGCCGGAATTAACCATTAATTGCCCACGACCCAAGGATTCGATATTTCAACCCCGCACACCTTTCCCACTGGCCTGTATTGGAATATCGAAAAAGGGGGTGTAAGCCCCTCCTTCCTAATCTTAATAAAGCAATTATAACAAACTTTTAACGGTATGTCAAATGGATCTGTCCTCTCAAAAGGAGGAGACAAAGAAGATCTAAATCTCGACGTATCTTTAAGACCTCAACGCTGGGAAGAGTATATCGGGCAGGAACGTATTAAAAATAACCTTAGGATCCTGATTGCTGCCGCCAAAAAGAGGGGTGAATCGCCGGAACACCTCCTGCTTTCGGGACCCGCCGGGCTCGGAAAAACTAGTCTCGCCCATTTAATTGCCCGGGAAATGAATACCAATATTCGTGTAACCTCCGGGCCGGCAATTGAACGCGTGGGGGACCTTGCCTCCATCCTCACCAACCTCCTACCCGGCGATATACTTTTTATTGACGAGGCTCACCGCATGAATCGGCTTATTGAGGAGGTGCTATACCCAGCGATGGAAACAAGGGCCCTGGACATTATTGTAGGCAAAGGCCCTTCGGCGAGAACCATACAGCTCGAACTCCCTCCCTTTACTCTGATTGCGGCCACCACTCGTATCGGTATGTTGTCCGGCCCCCTTCGTTCACGCTTCGGCGCAACCTTCCGGCTGGACTTCTACACCAAAGAAAATATCTGCGATATACTAAGAAGGTCAGCCAAAATTCTAAATATCGAGGCTGATCCCGAAGCAGTCTCCGTTATTGCCCAATCCTCGCGCTTTACCCCCCGAGTGGCTAATCGGCTTTTAAAAAGGGTTAGGGATTGGGCCGCGGTCCACGGAAACGGCGTGGTAACGGCCGAAGCGGCAGAAAAATCCCTGAGACTGCTTGAGGTTGATAGTCTGGGGCTTGAGCCTACTGACCGCAGGATTTTAGAAACCATTATTAAAAAATTCGGAGGCGGGCCGGTGGGGCTTAATGCTCTGGCCGCGGCGTCCGCGGAAGAAGAAGATACGATCGAAGAAGTATACGAACCATACCTTATGCAGCTTGGGTTCATTGAACGGACTCCGCGGGGAAGGGTGGCAACCGAACACGCCTATCTGCACATGGGGCTTGATGCCCATAGACCCAGGCCGCTAAAGGGCTTTCTCTAAATTTTGGAGTCCGCAGGACGAACAAAATTTAGTTAGAAAACCTTTACCCCCTCCTTTTCGCGCAAGCGCGCAAAAGGAGGGGGTGCTCAATGTTGTGGCTAACCAAGCACTCAACATTGAATACGGAGGAAATAATAGATTATGGTCTGATGTGAGCACCCAAGAAGATGCCCGAGTATGGGCCTTGAGTGCTTGGTTAGACAACATTGGCATGCGTTACTGGTTTTTTATTTTCTTTACCATATTCACGGCTGTCTATCTTTTGTTAAGCTCCGCCGTAATCTATCACATACGCCAATATACCCTTCCGGGAAAACATGCCCCGCGGCTAGTAATGAGCGGGTTTCTTCTTCTGGCGGGACTTTTTTGGCTGTTTGCGGTTTACTTCTTATTTCAAATACCAAATTAACCCCACCAATTACTTATAGCTACCAAGATACTAACCTGCAATTAGCAGCTTAGTAGCGCTGGGTAATTAGCAGGGAACGTATGTTAAAACTTCAAGAAGGCGAGGAGGTGGCGCTAGTCATCCAAAAACATTGGTGGGTATTGGCTCGGAGTTCCGTTACTTTGGGAATACTTCTTTTCGTACTTCCTCCCGTGATTTTGGGCGTAATACCCCTGCTTACCCAAAGCTTTGATCGGGCCCTCGTGGAATCCCTAACTAATTTTTTTCTGGCGATCTATATTATGATCCTGGTCTTGGTTATTTTTCTTATCTGGACGGACTATTACCTGGATATGTGGATCATAACCACCAAGCGCATCATTGATATCGAACAACGCGGCCTTTTCAGCCGTGAAATTTCCGAAATCCCCCTTCTGCATGTCCAGGATGTAACCATTGAGGTAGGGGGGATCGTCGAAACTTTTCTAAAGTTCGGCACCATCAAAATCCAAACCGCCGGAGAAAGAGAGTTTACCATCCACTACGTACCGCACCTATATGAGGCGAAAGACATCATTTTGAAATACGTGCACAGGACATGAAACCCGTTAGTGGCAACCGATTCCACTATGTTTACACATATGTTTACACACTGCGCAACAAAACCGGCGGAAACTGGTATTGCGGATGTGCATCTAATCTACGGCAGCGTCCAAAGCGTTCGCGCTTGGGACGCTTCCTGTCACTAACAGGGTGAGCGGTCATTCCAAATGGGCCCAAATAAAGCATAAGAAGGCTCTAACCGATGTCAAGCGCGGGCAGCTTTTTTCTAAACTGGTCCGCGAAATCACGGTAGCCTCGTCGGTAGGAGGGTCAAATCCCGATTCAAACCCCAGACTCAGAGCCGCGCTTCTGCGCGCCAAATCCTTTGGTCTTCCCAAAGAAAATATAGAACGGGCACTGGAACGCGCAGCCGGCAGGGGCGGAACGAAGGAATTACAGGAATTTTTGTATGAAGTCATAGGGCCCACAGGCTCATATATTCTGGTTGAGGGAATCACCGACAATAAAAATAGGGTTCTTGGCGAAATAAAACAGATTCTTGCGAAGTACGGGGCAAAATTCGTTCCGCCGGGTTCCCTTCTCTGGAGTTTCGAAAGGGTTTTGACCGAAGAAGGAAGAAACTACAAATCTAAAAATCCCTTGAGCCTTTCGTCCGAAGATAAAGAAAAACTTGCTCCGTTCCTAGATGAGCTGCTTGAGCATCCGGACGTACAAGAGGTATATACCAATCTAGCATAAATACGAGACACGAGACACGAGACACGGAACATGATACACAACAGCGCATTTCGTATATCGTGATACGTGCAGCGTGAGTCGTGTTGCGTATGTCGTAAGTGACAATACTCGGCATCGACCCCGGTACTTCCTCAATTGGATACGCCCTGCTTGAAGACGGAGGCAAAATCCGTTTAATTGAAGCGGGGCTGCTTCTGGTTGGGCGCGGGGGCGGCCCCGAGAAACTAAAAAAAATCCATCGAGAAATGGACCGGCTGATTGCGCGCTCTGGACCGGATAGAATTGCCGTCGAAAAACTCTTTTTTTACAAAAATCAAAAGACGGCGCTGGGAGTGGCTGAAGCGAGGGGGGTTATCCTCTTGACAGCCGTTGAGGCAGGAATTAAAGTCTATGAATATGCACCCTTGGAGGTGAAATATGCCGTATCCGGCGACGGCCGGGCCGACAAACTTCAGATTAAAAAGATGGTCGGTTTTCTGGTTCCGGAGACCAAGAACCTCCGGGCGCAAGATGACGTTTTAGATGCGGCGGCCGTTGCTCTTACGTGTTTTCTTAAAAATCCCTAGAGCATGTTCGGAAACTCTCTTTCGTAGCGAAATCGCAGAATTTCGAGCGAGCCGCCCCGGCGGAAAGCGAGATGTATCCTGTGATACATCGAGCTTGAGCCGTTGGGTTTCGCAGCCGAAATTCTGCAATTGCAGCAGGATACGGGGTTTCCGAACATGCTCTAAAGGTCGAGCCAAACTTCTTAGACCAAAACCATTTTCATGGATTATCTCTACACGAAACCATTTTTATATAGTCAGGATAACGAGGCGGGAGACGATTATGACGATGTGGGAGATGAGGACGAATCGCTCGGGGACGAAGAAGATATGATCGAAGAAGACGGAGAAGAAGAAATTTAGAAATACTGCGCCGGTCCTCCGGCGCGGTATTTGTTTTTAGGGATCGGCTGCATTGTTAACACCCCGAAAACGCGGTTCCCTGCCTACCAACAGGCGGGTCTCGAAATTTTATATTAACATTTCTCATGCTATAGCATGAGAAATGTTAATATAAATAAAGCCTACTAAATCTCCTTGTCTGGGTGAGGAGGGCTAGTATTTACCTCAAAAAGAACCAACTTTTCAAACTATTTCTTTGCGTCTATTGTGGTTGCGTTTCCCGCTAATTACCAAAATTTATTTTATCCTTGCCGTTTTTCTCTTGCCCACTTTTATCAGAAATCCTTTTTGGACACTTATCTTATCTCTGGAATTCGTCAGTGTCTTGCCCTCCATCTCGACGCCTCCCTGACGAATCAATCTTCGCGCCTCGGATTTTGAGGAGGCGAACTTGGCCGATACCAAAAGTTCAACCGGGTCCCAGGAGCCATGGCGAAGCTCAATCTCGGGCATCTCCTTCGGGAGCTCCCCTTGAGAAAAGACCTTGAGAAATTTTTCACGCTCAAACTTGGCAGTCTTCGCGCCGTGGTAGCGGCGTACGATCTCTTCCGCCAAAAACAGTTTTGCCTCCATGGGATTTTTCCCGACTTGCAGCTCCGACTCGATTTTTCGAATATCCTGCATTTCAACGTCGGTGTAAACCTCAAGATACGGAACAATAAGTTCGTCCAAGACTCGCATGGTTTTGCCGAATTTATCGGTCGGAGAGTCTCCAAGAGCTATGTAGTTTCCGAGGGATTTCGACATTTTTTCTCCTCCTCCAAGACCGGGAAGCAATTTATTGGCAACAATCACCTGGGGCCTCGCGCCGAATTTTTCCTGCAGACGTCTTCCCACATGCTCGTTAAAGGTCTGGTCCCGTCCTATGATGGTCAGATCGCTCTCGATGGCAACCGAATCATACCCCTGAAGAATGGGATAAATCATTTCCTCCATTGAAATATCCGCACCCTCTTTAATACGCTTCTGAAACATATCGCGCTCGATGAGACGCGCGTGGGTCATCAAAGAAAGTAAACCCATAAAATCCGCGGCCTTCATTTTCCCGAACCACTCGGAATTCCTGCGCGGCTCATATACTTTTTTATCCGTCAAAAGAATCGTCTCCGCTTCTTTTTTTATTTTTTTCAGATTTGCCTCAATCGTATTTTGGGCAAGTTTCGGGCGCGAAGCTACGCGTCCGGTCGGATCGCCCACGGTTGTGGTAAAATCGCCGTAAATTATTACGGCCTTATGCCCCGCCTCCTGCATGACCCTTATTTTCCAAAGGTTTACCGCGTGTCCGATGTGAAGTTCCGGAGCAGTCGCATCGATTCCTAGTTTAACCCGGATCTGCTTTTTTTCTTTAAGCAGCCGTTCCAATTCCTCTTTGGTAATAATTTCTTCTACCGCGCGGGTAAAAATTTCGGAGTCAAGTGAAAGTTTTTCTGTCATGGTTAGGAAAGCAAGACTCCAATTCAAATCCTGCCTTCCTAAATATATCACTGGGGCTAAAAATACGCACTTGACCTCGCCCTTAAAATATGCTATAATTATATTAAGCGTGGCCCTGAACGGGCTATCGCCTGGGAAAGAGACAGTATGCACCGAGTTCTTTTCACTATCGTGGTCACCATTCTCGCAATCGGACAACGGCGTGCAGTGCCAACATGAGCGATGCCGAGCGTAATGTACGCGGCCTTGTCAACGTCGCGTCCATCATACGTCGGCCGCCCGGCACCACAGTGTCCACCAATGAACACTTCGTCGTGTGTTCCAAGGATGGCTACATCGGCATTGCTCAAGTGACCGTCGACAGCACGGACGGGGACGTCATCGGCGCAGACGTGAACTGGGTGGAGCCGAAGCCGGGTATGCCGGCCGCCGTCTGCGGCGATCGGCTCGAGAATCTGGAAAGGGCCAGTCAGCTGTTCGGTTTGTTGGTGCCGTCGATCAGGAGGGGCGACCCAATCGAGTCGCTCCAGAAACTACTCGCCGTCTGGGAAGCCAACAACCGCCGACGCCAACCGTAATGGCTGGGAACGGATTCCCAGCCACACCTCGCGCCTGCGGGGTGTTTTTTAATGTATTCTGAATCTCCGCTCCCATGAATTTTTATTTCCCGAAGACGGCCGACCGACTTGACTTTATATTTATTTTCGTGTATATTATACT
>CAYPFS010000031.1:7278-9428 GCA_964410175.1 uncultured Candidatus Saccharibacteria bacterium | reverse complement strand
CGTGAAAGGATAATTTCATCCCGTTAGTGACAGGTCGCGGTCGCATCACGACCTAGGGTGAAGTGTTACTCGACAATTAACTTTAATACTCTTTATGGGTTGAACCCGCGAGGCCGCGACCGCGGGAACGGCGAGGGATTCATAAATCCCAATTTCAAAATCCAAAATCCAAAACAAATTAAAAGTCCCAGATAAAATCCGAAACACGGTTTAGGATTTAGAACTTAGATATTGTTTTGGATTTTGTGCTTTGGATTTTAAATCTGGGGTTTAATAACTATACTCATCCACCACTCTTCCCTGCGGATCTTTTAAGATAAGCCGGTCGTGGGAATTCTTTAAAAATTCGTCTTGACGCTGCATCCAAATCAGCCATTCGCTCGAATAAAAATCGGTTCGGTCTCTCGAATCCCGCACACAGCCGACATAGCTTAGATGTTCGGTAATAAAGGTCGTACAACTATCTTCGTAGTATTCCGTTATTTTGGGCTGGCGACAGCGGGGGGTGGATTCGATGAGCTTGACGCAGCGATCGGAAAGATTCAAAAAAGATCCTTCATCCGGGCGCGGACAGCTGGTGGATAAAGACGGCTTAAACTGGGAGAATTCTTGAAAGTAGCCCACGCAAAGATTTTTCCTGAAATCCATCCGCCGCTCCTGTTTTCCGACGGTTATGGTGGCCTTATCCCCCGGACGAAGAACAATTTGATCTTCGGGGGAGGGCGAGAAACCCGGCAATTCGTGGCCTTTGGGGATCACGAATTTTTCTTTTCTAAAGTTCTCGAGGGTAAATCCGGTAATGGATATTTTCTCGCCGGTTTTCCCGGAAGTTCTATTGCGAATAGATATGGATTCGGAGTCCGGCTTGGAACTCGAGTAGCTTACGCCGGCAAACGTAATCTTGCCTTTATGGGGGGAGGTGGTGGAGACGGCGAGGACCCCGCCAGAATCTGCCGTTCCGAGCAACCGGTTCGCCGCGGCCCGGCTTCTGGGCCCAAAATAGCCGCTAACCGGTTGTATCCCCTGCGCCTTTTGAAAACTTTTTACCGCCTCAAGCGTAACCTCAAAATAGTTGCCGGTGGAGGTCGGGTGATCAAAGTAGCCGCGCGAACGCAAAAACTCCTGGAGTTTTACCACCTCGGGATTATTGCGCATGCCTAAATACAAGTCCTGCCCGAATTGAGCGGAAACGAAAATGGGCAGCAATATGAACACAATTGTTATAATAAAATTCCTCATTTCATGGTGCGGACTCCCTCGAGTAAAAAATCTATTTGCTCCGGATCGTCGGTGAAAAAGAGAATCTCCCTTGTATGTAAATCGCGTATAGTCAGCTCGTCGCGACCGTCTGCCTTCTTGGGCTCGCAGAGTACTGCCGCTTGGTCTATAAGGGTTTTAAGCCACAGTAAATTCACCGACGTTTCTCTTTTATATTTCGGCATAGTCAGAGCTTCTTCCTCCGGCCGGATCCGCTCGGGAACTTGTTTATTAAAGGGTTTCTTTTCCATAAGATTTCGCGTCCCTACGAGGATTCGCCTACAAATATTTTTCTTCCGAAAAATTTTTCGCAGGCCGCCCCTCGCGGTTTTGCTCGCCGTAAACTCGCAAAACATCGCCGTGGTCTTCGTTTCCTCACGCATGCCAAGCAGTTGGCGTGCTTCAGGTTCTCGCTTCGCTCGTCCCCGAGAGGAATCGAACCCCTAGTCTCCTCCTCCGGAGGGAGGCGTTTTATCCATTAAACTACGGGGACTCATTTAAATGGACCAAATGACGATCGCCACCCTTGCTTTCATCGCCCTTCTCCTTTCGAAAGACCCGGGTCGGAGGACAAAAGTGAAATCATCATCCTGCGACCCGGGGCCTCTCAACACCCGTCGTTCACAAATATTTGTGATCTCTACTTTCCACCATCAACTTATCCAACCAGAAAGCAACGGCAAGGATTAAACCCATTATCAAGAATCCGCCCGAAATCGCGAAGATAATGCCGAAACCCTCCTGCAGTAAAAAAGTAAATCCAAAGAGTCCGGCAAGCAAGGTGAAAATGACAGTGATGAGATGAGTCATATTTGAGTTGAATTTTATACCCTGAAAACCCGGGTCGGAGGACAACCGGAGATCACACCCAAACTTGTGACTTAGTGAGTGTC
>CAYPFS010000031.1:0-7268 GCA_964410175.1 uncultured Candidatus Saccharibacteria bacterium | reverse complement strand
CCTCCCGCCCGGATCCATCATAGAGGTTTAACTCTATGGTGATTTCTTAAACTCGGGGCCCCCTAGCCACGCGGGCCCGCTTGCCGAGGAGGGACGGAAGCTTTTGTCAGAGCCCCGAATTAAAGAAATCCATGTGATAAAACATCCTCCTCGTGTATATGCTACAATTATACATCGAAATTAAAAGAAAGTCAAGAGCAATTGACTTTCTTCTTACCATGGGTCTGGGTGGATTACGTATGCCGGTCAGCCACGATAGACGCCCCGAAAGCATCCGGCTTTATTACCGGCAGAAAATTGTACCCCCGTATCATACCCACCACGCTATCGATTAACTCCTTGGTCGGGCCGTTCTCTCCTATATCCACGTGAATCTCATTGCCATCCCAAAAAAACTCGTCGCCAAGGGCGTGTTTTAGTCGAGAGCGGAACTCCTGCGCAAGCGTAATCGAGCTTATGGCCTCCTGAAACACGCGGTCTCGAAGCGTGGCAAATCTTCTCTCCTTGGATTTAGTCCAGAAGTGGATTGCTCCATTCCCCACTCTCCAAACCGTTACTGCGGTAACGAGCGATACGGGACTCGAGGCTTCCGAATCCGTACCAATGATAATTTTATAAAAGCGGGCCGGTTCTTTTTTAACAAAAGCTACTATTTCCTCAACAACCTCATTGAGCGTTAACTTTCCGTGACTTTGACTATGAAATATTACATCTTGCGACATAACTTAAAAAAGCGTTTTTTGAAAGTCGCCGGGAATTACGTAAGAGTCGCCCGCGAGTTCCGCCTTTAATATACGGTTTATTCTAAAGCTTCTCAAGCCCCGACGCAAATGGCAATAAGCCTCGATCTCGCCACTAGATTTAATCTTATAAACGTCAATCAGTCGAGATTTTTTAAAACCCAAGCCGTCGGCATCTTCGGAGGAAACGTATTCAATTGCCAGACGCCGGCGGCCTTGAAACGCTTCTTCTATGGTTTCAAGGAGGGATCTTTTAACTTCGCTTCCCCAAGCCACGGGTACGGAGTGAATTTTTCCGTCAATATAAGACTCAAAAAGGACATGGCCGTGTTTTTTTCCGTATTCGTATAGGTCCCGGGTCAAGCGGACGTCGTCGAGGCAATATTTTTTTATCTCCTCAATCCTGCCCTGTTTGTACCAGAGAAGCGCCTCAAGGCCGTGGCCGGATTTTGACTCTCCGAGAGTGGCTTTGGCAAGCGCTCCCAAGCCCACTCGAAATCCCAAGAACCTAACCGCATCTTCGTAAAGATCGGTTACGGCAAGGCGCGCAAAGAAACCTTCACCGAGATACGGCTCAAGCACCGGAAGATCAAAATGTTTCAGATTAAAGCCCACTACGTGATCTACTTCTTTTTTCAGCGTCTCTCCCAGGACCCCGAGTTCACGCTCCTCGTATGCAAAAAAAGCGTCCTTCGCGTAAGAATAAACGCCCGCCACCGATACGCCAAGCTCGCGCTTATTCTCTTCTCCCCCCACTTCGGCAAAAGATTTTTTGGTTTCAATATCTATAACCAGGGTATCTCTCATGAGGAAGAATATAGCAAAAATGTGACAGAAATTCAACCCCGGCCCCGCATATAACTTTCGCTAATTCTTTTGGCGCTATGCGCCGGTGAAAGTTAGGTGCGGGATTGACTCCTGGTGCCGTCTTACCATAATATAAGGGTATGGAAACAATTCTCAAAGTATTTCTAGGGGGCTCGGTGGGTTCCTTTTTATTGGCCTTGCTAAGTATGGTCTTCTGGAGCCCATTCGGCTATCAGTCCGATCTTAAATACTACGGTCATTATTTTGTCGAGGATCCGGACAAAAATCAGGCCTACGTCCAAGAGGTCAAGGACTGGACCAATATTATAAACATGCGGTATGACAACGGCGCCAACAACAGTTGGGATTATAACGCCGCGGACCGCGTGAGAAACGCGGGCCTGAAAGTCATGCTTCAGGTACCGTTTGGAAGCGACTGGGATCAAACTCTATTCGTTGACCGGAGCGCCCGGCAGGCGTATTTGAATAAAATCAAGCAGGACATGATCAACACCAATTTCATGTCCTCTCTTGCCTACTTTGCCATTTACGAGGAGTGGTACGTTTTAATCAGCCAGGGTTTTTACGACAAGTGGCCGATTTTCCAAGGAAAAACCAAAGAAGAAAAATTTGCCATAGCCAAAGGCTATCTGGAACAAATAATAGACGACGTGCATAACACTTTTCCGGGAATACCTACGGTTATAGTCGAAAACATCCTGCCCTATCCTCCGCCTCCCTCAAACCTCGATGTTCTCGGTATTGACGCCTACTATATTCCGACGAGTTCGGATTGCGGACCGACCCAAAGAACTAAATTCCTTCAAGAGGTGCTGCCCTATTTTGATGCCGCGGCGCCCTATAGGAAACCTATCATGATGGTAGCGCCCTCCTTTATAGGCGGTCCCTGGAAGATGCTTTCCGAATGCCAGATGCAATGGTACTCGGATCTTACCCTGATCGGAAAATACGACATAGAGTCGCTGCTCTGGTTCTTCTGGGCCAACACCGGAGACTTTATCGGAGTCAGAAATTATCCGAATCTCATCAATCGTCAAAAAATTATCGGCTGCCAAGTAATCTCAAAATGCACGGCAAGCCCCCGACCAGCCGCCGGACCGGTTTTCTACACCATCAATCTGCAAGCCAGTAACGGCCAATATGTGGTGGCCGAAGGAGACGGGGGCGGAGTCGTAAACGCCAACCGAAATTGGACTCAAGCCTGGGAAACTTTTCAGTTAATTGATCTTAACGGCGAGAACTTGGTGAGCGGAGATCCCGTGGGAATTAAAACAGGCTCTGACTACTATTTCACGGCTGAAGGCGGGGGCGGCTCAAGCCTCAGAGCTACCGCGCGAGAACTCGGGCCATGGGAAATATTTTTCCTCGAAAACACAGGCGGCCAGCAAAATATAGCAAACAATAACTACGTTGCTCTCCGCACCTGGAACGGACAAAATTTTGTAGTGGCAGAAGGCGGTGGAGGACAAGAAGTCGCCGCCAACCGAACCGCGGCTTACGCTTGGGAAACTTTCAAGTTAATCATCAGGTGAGGTCTCCTGCGAAAATCGGCTCATTTCTTCGAAAGAAATGAGCCGATTTTGTTTTTCAAACCGATTTGCATTCGAATCCTGCGCCTCTGGGGGACCAAACCCCTAAAACTTAACGTACCGGTCGAAGAATTGAAGCGCTCTTTCAGCCGCGACCTGCCAGGCCTCGCCGAACTCATGCCCCTCGCCCGCATATTTGAAAAATTCCGCTCTTTTATCAAGCGCCTGCAGTGTATTAAACACTCTCTCCGAAAAATCAATCGGTACGTCCTTATCTGCGGTTCCATGATGGAGTTGGATGGGCGCCTGGATTGAGGAGAAATAATTCAGGGGAGAAATCCTATCATAAATTCTACGGGCCTCCTCGCCTAAACCATAAATCTCGGCAAGCCGCCCCAACTCCTGCCGGGGCAGTTCGTAAAAATTATCCTCGACCCGAGCGGACAGAGGCGCAAATAAAACATAGGCGCGAACCTCCGGCCGCAATACTGCCACCCTAGAAGCAATTCCTCCTCCCATAGAGTGTCCCCACATACCGATACGCGAAACGTCAAGCAGCCCCGAACGAAGATCTTTTATCGCAGCCAGCAGATTTATCACATCCCGGGTGTAGCCCACGTAAAAATCGTGGGGCGCGGTTCCGCGGGGACTGGAATCCAACTCTCTGGGAAAAGCCTCCTCCGGAGACGTAGCATGATAACGATAGTCGGGATGAATGGTGACGTAGCCGTTCTTCGCAAAAAAATCTTGTTCCCTCCTCGAACCGCGTCCTGAAAAGTAAATCTCAGGCGGGATGAGGCCGTGGTTTAAAATTATCACCGGCCAACCACCCGCGGGAGACCTGCCCTTCGGCACATTCATTACTCCAGTAACTTTAAGATTCCCCGAAAGATAAGAAACGAGAAATTTCCGGTAGGCTGCCGTTTCCCCCTCAAGTTCTTTTTCAATACGAAAGTCTTTTCCCTGCGCCGTCTCATCTCGTAGGGTTTCGATGAAGTACTCCGCGCCCAAGGAATAGTCTGCCGAGGAAGGGCCAGACGATGCCGACCTCTCTTCAATGAAAGTTTCCCCAATGTTGTCCTCCGGAGCGCTCAACAAGGCATCTCTCCAAAATATTTCCACCTCGTCGCCTATGCGAACGTCGTGCTTACCCGCAAACCCCGCCCGGGTTTCAAAAACGTAATCTGCCGGAGCATCGGGGCGGTAGATAGGCAGAAGCACGTCCGAAACCCCTAGGGCTGGCTCCGGAACCCTTTCTTCAAGATCAACCACCCTGCCGTTTTTTATCCAAAAAATGTCAAGCGGCATTTTCATACCCCTCATCCAAATTGCGTGACGGCCGGGTTCCTTAAAAACAAAAATCATCCCTCCGTATTCGGGGAGGTTTTCTCTTCCGGCAAGACCCCGGACACGGCTCTGGGGATCAAGAGCCAGCTCTGCAAGAATAGAGACGCCGTTTATCTCAACCCGCGCATACTCTTTTTGATATATGGGTAGGGCAAAAACAGCGCCGAGGATAAACGCGCTAAGGGCAATTATTATTAAAATGACGGGACGAAAAGAACCCAAAAGTGTATTTTGAGATGGGTGCTAGTCAAACCGCTCTTCATTCATGTGCCGCTTGATCTCTCCAACCAGCATCTCTATATGAGCGTTGTCGTCCTCCCGCATCTTCTGCCACATCGCTGTGCAGTGTTCACAGCCTTGGGCGTTTTTGGCATATTCCTTATCATAACGCCACACCGCATCATTTTTTTCCGAAAGAGCGTGGATAAGATCGTGATTGTGATTTTTTAACATATTAGTCTTGGTTTTTATTCTGACCCTTTCTTCTATTATACTCTTCAGAAACTTTAGCCGCAAGTTCTCTGATCTTTACCTCGGCTATTTGGGAGTCCAAACCCTCCCGCCGTAGGCGGGCTTTCTCTTTGCGTAGATATTTACGGATTGAATGAGGAAGTTGACGCACCTCATCCTTTTATCACAGCCAGGGGTTTTAGTCTAGCCGCCCTTTTGGCAATTCCCGCGCCCTGCACCACCCCCACCACTTCTTCCACGTCCTTGTAAGCCAGGGGCGCTTCTTCCGCGAGGCCGGACATCGAGCCCGCGCGAACCACAATTCCCTGCTTTTCCATTTCTTCACGCAGGGTTGCGCCTTGTATTTGGCGCTTCGCGGCGTGGCGAGACATTCTCCTTCCCGCGCCGTGACAGCTCGAACCGAAAGTTTCTTCCATGGCTTGATTTGTGCCAACCAAAACGTAGGACGCGCTGCCCATAGATCCCGGTATTAACACCGGTTGTCCGGTCTCGCGGTAGGATTCCGGCATCTCCGGATGTCCGGGGCCAAAGGAACGCGTGGCGCCCTTGCGATGCACCACTAATTTTTTACCGTCGTACTCTTCAAGTTTTACAATGTTATGCGAGATGTCGTAAACAATTTCAAGTTTTCCCGCCCAAGTCCCAAAAACATCCTCCCAGGCCTTACGCACCTCCCAAGTAATTAACTGCCTATTGGCCCAGGCAAAATTCGCCGCAGCGGCCATTGCGCCAAAATAATCCTGCCCCTCCGGGGAACTGAAGGGCGCCGAAGCAAGCTCTATATCCGGAAGCTCAATCCCGTATTTTGGCATCGCGCGGGTCATTATGCGGATATAATCAGTGGCCACTTGGTGTCCCAGACCGCGCGAACCGGTATGAATCATAATCGTAACTTGATCTTTGAAAAGACCCAAAGCCCGCCCGGCTTCCGCGTCAAAGATTTCGTCAACTCTTTGGACTTCTACAAAATGGTTTCCGGCCCCCATAGTACCCAACTGGTCCCGTCCCCGCGAGCGCGCTGTTTTGGAAACTTTTTCCGGGTCCGCATTGAAAAGCCCTCCGTGAGCTTCGAGCTGGCCCGGATCATCGGCCACTCCGTATCCCATCGCGACCATTCGCCCCGCGCCGCCAAGAAAAATTTTATCCAGCTCCTCATCGCTAAGCCGCAATCGCCCGCCGCGGCCAACGCCCGAAGGCACTTCACGGAAAATTGCGGCGCCAAGATCCCCCAAATATTTTTTAATTTCCTCGTGGGTTTTCCCGGAACGAAGCAGTCGCACGCCGCAATTCACATCATAACCGCACATTCCCGGAGAAATTATTCCGTCTTTGGCGTCGGTGGCCGCCACCCCTCCAATCGGCGAACCATAGCCCTCGTGGGCATCAGGCATAACCAGGGCGTACTTATAAATTCCCGGGAGGGTGGTCAAATTCACCAATTGTTCAAGCGAACGATCGCGAAATATTTCTTCGAGCATCCGACGCGACGCATAAATCCTCGCCGGGACGCGCATATCTTTCCTGAAACTACGGGGTATTTCCCAAAGATAGTCGGTGATTTTTTTGAGATCTTTTTGAGAGATCATTTAGACAGTGGCTACGAATCCACATAATTCCCCGGAGAGTCGTAAGGTTAACCCCACGGGTATCAAGCTCCGTGGCACTTCTTATACTTCTTTCCGCCGGTGCATGGCCTCGTCAAGTTTAGACAAGATGTCCTCGGTGGAAAATCCGTAAGTTGGATAGTCGCCTACGTGCTCGGCCGAGTGAAGCGACTGAACTCCGCCATCGACAGCCACCGCCTTTTTACTCATCCCCTCTTCGTGGAAATCCGATCCGGCGGTTTTTAACAGATCGTACTTGGCCGCAAGCCCCAGTAAAAACTCAACATCATCTTCGGTATGCGAGGGGGTAAAAACCTCTATACCCTCAATCCCCCAGCCGCGAAGCTCGTCCAGAAACTTTTCAAGATTCTCGTAACCGGTGGCGCCGTCGTAGAAACGCTCCGCCCTGCCCCGAAAATGGATCGCCGGATGGGACCAAATTGCCACCCCTCCGACCCCATGAATCAAATCAATCGCGTCTTTTGCCGAAATCTCCTGACGTTTTACATAATAAGGACTTTCGTTTGAAAGAAATTTTTCGATAAAATCATGCACGGTCTCGGCCCCCCCGATTTTTTCCTTATTTTCCGGGCGCGAGAGAACGGCCTTGGCAATATGGGGACGCGCCACAATGCCGCCTGAGGCCTGTTTTTTTATATCTTCCCAGTCGACAATCCATCCGTCATTTTTCATATTTTCGGCCATTTTTTTGGCGCCTTCATTTCTGTTCCTTTTGGCCTCTTCCGAAT
>CAYPFS010000030.1:488-10702 GCA_964410175.1 uncultured Candidatus Saccharibacteria bacterium | reverse complement strand
TATGGATACGGGTATCCGTAGCTAGGATAAGGATAGGGATATGGATAGCCATAGCTTGGATATGGATAGGGGTAGGGGTAGCCGTACGAAGGATAGGGGTAGCCGTACGAAGGATATGGATAACCATAGCCTGGATATGGATAAGGATACGGGTATCCATAACCTGGATAACCATAACCAGGATAACCGTAACCTGGATAGCCATAACCAGGATAGCCATAGCCGGGGTAAGGATACGGGTAAGGATATCCATATCCTGGGTAGGGGTAAGGATACGGGTATCCATAACCAGGGTATCCATAACCAGGATATCCATAGTCAGGATATCCATAACCAGGATATCCGTAGTCAGGGTAGCCGTAGTCAGGGTAGCCGTAGTCAGGGTACGGGTAGGGTTCACAGGTATGACATTGGTTCCCCCAGTCAATACACTCACCCGCTTCGTTATATTGGTAGCATTCATGATTTGCGTAAATAAAAAGTTCGTCAACGTCCCCAAACGGCGTTACCCAGAGCGTTAAAATTATTAACCCCAAGACAGAGATACGAGATAGTGAGATTATTGAAGGCGCTCGTGACTTCATTTTATTTTACTACCGGTTCTTCAAATAATTCTTTCCCCATACGAAGATAGGACTTTATGAGCCAGCCATTGGTCAAAGCGCTTTTGTGTGCCTTAGCAACCTGGCCGTCGCTGATAACGTCTGTAAACCCGTAGTCCCCGTCAAATTTAAGATTTCGGGGCGTATCCCAGAGTTTATGGAGTAAAGCTTGAAGAAGCGAATGAGCTTGGCGTTTGTAAAGTTCTTGGTTTGGGCTTATTTCGGCTAAACTAAGCAGGGCGTCCGCCCCCTTTACGGCGAAAAGAAGATTGGTCGGCGTGGAAAACTGTTCCAAATTGGAGGCAATATCAAATTTGTCGAAAAGCAATTCAGCCGCTCGGAGATAGCGCGTGTCTTTGGTTAGCCTGTAGGCCGGGAGATATACCGACCAAGCGTCCTGTATAACACGATGGGCGCGTTTCTCGACCGGAACGTTCTTTTCTTTTTCAAGCTCCGCGTCGGCAACTTCGAGGAGTCTCTCACGATAACGTGTGTCACCCGTGGCTTCGTAAAGAGACAGGAGTTTATGGCCGGCGTTACTAAAGACAATATAATCTTGGTTCATGGTAACCAACCCTTCGGCCGGACGCAGCATCCCTTTTAGGTATTTTTCATCCTGGGTGGTTTTGTAGTAATGGGCAAGCGGGAAGAAATTCCACTCGCAAACTTTTGCATTCGTGGCGCAAGCATTAAGAACATATTCCATGGCCCGATCCGCCTTTTCCCGGTACGATTTATCCTTAGTTTCTTCACCGAGGAGAAAATAAGCAAAAATCGCTTGCCCCACGTGCGGTTGGGTTAGAGATAAAGGTATGGGCTCGGAGCATTTCTGGGGTTTGGAGCTGTCGCAGGAATAGCCCGCGATGAAGCTTCCGTCCGGCTGAATGGTTTTATCGAGAAACGAAGCGGTTTTAACCGCAACCTCGAGGCCGGAAATTGTGGGGATGCGGGTTGACAAAAAAAACAAATAACCCGCGACTGCGATTATGACGAGAATTATAAGTACCCAAATTTTTTTGTTCATACGCCCATTTTATACCGTGAGTAAAAATATACAAGTGGTTTTTCCACACCCCGCACACAAAAGTGACAAAATGAGCTTTTGGGTTTAGTATTAGGTAATCGGAGCTCTTTAAATTACAGGAGAGGGGGCGGTTATGTTTGGGTTTCGGAAAACTGCCGTATGTATTCTGCGTCTTATTTTGACCGCTCTTTTATCGGCCACCCTGCTTTTCTTTGCTCTTGATGCTTGGATAATGTCTGGTTCGGAAATCTCAATTACGGAAGAGGGCCTCACGGTTTATGATGCGCGCCGCGAGGATGAGCGGGATAAGGCACCTCTTTACTTTGTTAAGATAAATTTGGACGATTGGTATCGTACATTTGTAAAGTGCGCAAACCTGGATGAAGCCTCAAGTGAACGATTAAAAGCCGTAGAAATCCTGCTTCGATCCCGACCTCTTTATACACTTCCGAGTAAAGAAGCTTTCTACGATCCATTCACCGGCCGCATTCACATAGTAGACACAAGTTATGTCTCCCATGAGTGGGTACACTGGTATTTGACTCCGGCGTTTACGAGCTTTGAATTTTGGAAGCTCGCATTTTTGAAACCCGCCAAGACTCTGCTGGATGGCAAGGCGAGCATGCTGCACACGCATGCACTGTTTGGTAAATGCAGCAATTAGAGGCCTGTCCGTCGAGCTCGGCTCGGCCCCGTACCGCGACAAAGTCTATGGTACGGGGTCTTTTTCATTCTTCCCACCGCAAACTCGAGACCCCCCGGGTAAAATTATATCAAGGATGCGTTCCGCGGCCTCGCGGGGCAGAGATTTATCGTCATTGGCCGCCTCAAGTTCCGCCAAAATCTTTTCAGACGCGCCAAGGATCTGTTGGGTGGTCGCTTTTCCGAGCTGGGACGAGGACGAGGGGCCGTTTTTGATACTTCCATCGCGGGAACTCCGCCTTTTAAACTCCGAGAAATTTTTTTTGAGTTCTTCGACTAGGACCGTCCGTCTTTTTTCCGGATCCGGCGGAAGTAAAACATCCCCAATAAAATTTTTTATCTCTCCGGTATCGCGGCTTGCGGCAGCGCCTATAAACGAAATGACTTTGCCCCGTGAAGTTTGGGGTAGGTAATGCCAACCGGCAGCAAGTATGAAAACCAACGCCGATGATGTAAGGAAGAATTTCTTCATCCCGTTAGTGACAGGCCGCGGTCGCATCGCTCCTTGCCGTAATATTGTGATTGAAGTCGGACTTCAATCACAATATATTGATTTCACAGGGGACCGGACTCGAACCGGCGGTCTACTTTCCGCCTTTGCCAAGGCTACGGCGGACAAGCGTGATCCCGCACAAAACGGGCCGTACGGGATTTGAACCCGTGACCTTCTCCGTGACAAGGAGACGAACACTCCAGGCTGTTCTAACGGCCCGTTTTATGAGGGATATACAGAGGGGCGCTTTATCCAGGCTAAGCTACGCCCGCTCTCCTCCGCTCCGATTGATATCGGAGCTACGGAAGAGCAAGCATTTCGAACATCCAAGATACTTGCCCTTCCGAAGCTCAAATAGAGTTTGAGCGAAGGAGGAAGCTACGCCCGCTCTCCTCCGCTCCGATTGATATCGGAGCTACGGAAGTCCCGTTAGTGACAGGCCGCGGTCGCATCGCTCCTTGCCGTAATATTGTGATTGAAGTCGGACTTCAATCACAATTTATTTCCGAACCTATCCTTTGACCGAGAAGTATTTTTTTAAGGTTTCCCTTCCTGAATACGTCAAACACTATCACCGGAATTTTATTTTCCATGGCGAGTGTCACGGCGGTTAAATCCATTACCTTGAGTCCGCGTTTTACCATCTCCATAGGATCGATTTCTTTGAAAAATTTGGCATCTTTGTTTTTACGCGGATCTTTTGAGAAAACTCCGGCGACGTTGGTTGCTTTTAAAATAACCTCAGCGCCTACTTCAGAGGCTCTGAGGGCGGCGGCGGTGTCGGTGGTAAAGTAAGGACTTCCGGTGCCTCCGCAGAAAATTACCACCCTCCCCTTTTCCAAATGGCGCAGCGCCCTTCGCCGGATAAATGGTTCAGCCACCTCAATCATGGTAAGCGAAGACATAACCCGCGTAAAGATCCCCAAATTTTCCAAAGTGCTTTGGAGCGCCAAGGCGTTTACAACGGTGCCAAGCATCCCCATATAATCGGCGGTTGCGCGGTCAACGCCCAGGGGCGAGAGTTTTTCTCCTCGAATGAAATTCCCGCCGCCGATAACCACCGCCACTTCAACACCGATGCGGCGCGCTTCTTTGATTTCCCCCGCGATGTAATTCGCGGCTTTTATATCAACCCCGCATCTTTTGTCGGCTGCACCTTGCGCAGAAAATCTCCTGTCGATAAAAGGTGCAGGATTAAGCCCAAATCCGCCCTTTCCTCCGAGCGTTTCCCCGGAGAGTTTTAGCAGTATTCTTTTCCAACGACAATGTTTTGGCATGATCAATGCGTGAGTGATTTTTTGCGAAGCCAAGTCCGGCTTGGCGAGGCCGCTTTTTGTAGTGCGGGGCCGCGTCTTATCCGTTTGAAAAATTCAATTTGCCGCAATCTTTTCTTTGCCTCTTTTAGAGTTCGGTAAGTTCCAAACGATCTCCCGCTGCTCTCAGAGACCACTACGTACTTGCCTTTGATTTTTTTGATCACGAAACTAATTTATAAATGTCAATGACTGCTTCTTCGTACGGGTGCGCTTTTCTGATCGTTTGTATCACCTTGGTTTTTAACGACGGCGGACATATAAATTCTAGCCTAACCTCTTTTACTAGTTGTATTTTTCCAACTTTTCCTATATGCGGTTTGGCTCCCTTTTCCGGTTTGAAATAGCCGGTGCTTTCAATTTCGGAAATGCAGTGCGAATAATTTCCGATTTTGGCGGCTCCGGTTTCGGCTATCGCTTTTCTAACCCTCGCGGCGTGTGACTTGGGAACAAATACTACAATTTTGTACTGGCCGAACTTTTCCATAATTTTGCCGATGGGAGGAGTCGAACCTCCTTCCGAGCTTTATGAGGGCTCTGCTTTGCCGTTAAGCTACACCGGCCCTAGACGAAATTATCTGAAGTGTACAAGAAATTTAGGTCTTATCCCGAAACTCTTTGTCATCAATCTGAGCCTGTAAATCCTTCGCTAGAGCTTCGGGAACCAATTTTTTTGTTTGCAACTCCGAAGCTTTAGCGAAGGATTGCGGGGGCCGGATTTGCACCGGCGTCTCGAGGTTATGCATACCACTACGATTTACATCGCTTCATAAGAATTTGTGGTCTGGACTATACCTTCATCCCGATGATCATCGGGATGCTCGCCGTCTAGTCTCTACACCTTGACCAACCGCAGTTGGACCTTGGCTCGGTATTATCCGCTCTTTTTTAGAGCCGGACTTCACCGAATTTGACGAGTGTCCATCAGTCATTACTGACTGACGAGCCCAATGTCGAGCCTCGCGAGGTACTTCTCCTCTACCCCGCCGAAATTCTAGCACGCCGGAACTTCGGCGATTTACAGGTGATGAGTCCCGTTTTCAGCGGGATACTTTTCCTCTACCCCGCACGAGAATTATATATTTAACCAGAGAGAAAAGCAATTATTTAAGATTAGATTTTGAGACCTCGTTACTAATGATGGGCACGATCGGCCGCATAAACGAAAATATCGTGTTTTTTATAATACACAGCAAGAATTTGGCGGAAAGTTATCGCAAGTGGTTTTGGTACATGTGGGAGCGATCAGAGGAACCTCCCTCTTAAAACAAAACGCCCCGATGTCCATCGGGCCGTTTTGTTTTGAATTTTGGTGATTAGCGGGGAACGCAACCCAAATAGACATGAAGAAATAGTTTGAAAAGTTTATCCTTTCTGGGGTAAATTCTAGCTCCAAGACAAGGAGGTTTAGTAAGCTTTATTTATATTAACATTTCTTATGCTATAGCATGTGAAATGTTAATATAAATGGTAACGGGATTCATATTTCGACGTCCATTGTCCAAAATCGCGCCCGCAGGTTTGGTGCGGGCAACGGCACTATAGTTGAATTCTCTGCGGCGGTCCTGATGGACTGCGCGGATTTGGCGCCTGGGGGTTGGGACTTAGCAGGGAGCACTTTTGGTCCTTGGTGAGAGTTTCGATGTACTTTGCTCCCTCCGCTCCTCCCATGGTCCACTCGCCCACGAGACGATTGTCTTCGATTTTGTAAACCACGATTGCCGGAACCCCAACGAAGTAGCTTACGGCAAACACTCCGTTGCTGTAGATTCCCACTCCGAGCATCCCGCCGTTTTCAAACGTCCAGCGAACGCGGAATGTGCCTTGAACCTTGGTGATTTCTGCGCATCCGCTGTATGAGGAGCCGTCTGGATTCTTTCCTTCGGCTCGGTAAACACCGGCGATGTCCGGCGTCACGACCTGGGTATAGGCCGTGAATGGATTGAAAAGAAGCACAGTTAGAGCTAAAAGAACTGATACTGGTTTCATTTGGCACTCCTTTTGGGGTACCTAGATATAGGTTATTCCTATTTAAAGTAGATGTCAAGCCCACTATGTCTCGATTTTTTCTTCCACCATCATCCCCAACTCTTTCAAGGCCTGTTCGTAAGAGCGGAGTGCGTGCACTATAGTTTCTTTGGTGTGTTTTTCCATGGGGTCGTGGGCAATCATATTGCGTAAACGATGGCTGGACCAAATGCGTTCAAGCGAGGGTAGTTTGGAGGGGTTGGTGGTTTCTATGGTTTTCAGGCGTTCGGCTAGCGTCGTGCCCTCGTATTCCAAATGCTGCAGAGTGTCGTCGAGGAGCGCATCTGCGTGAAGCACTGCCATATTCCAATCGGACGGATTTGAGGAGTTGGCAAGCGCCCGAATATGCTCCCAGCGATTTTTGATTTCATCCTTTGGAGCTGCGGCTTGTTCCGCTTTAAGGGGAGCGGGCGGCTTTCGGACTAGGGCAGTGTATCTCCGCATGGTAAATACTACAAAACCTAAAAGTACGGCATCCAGTCCGATAAAAATTATTTTGGCAGTATCCGTAAATCTTTGCCAGTTTCTTGAGTAAAACCAATCGAGTAGCGATTGGTAAAGATCGAGAGCTTCTCTGAAGTAAACCCCCAAGACCGCAATGGCGAGCAACGAAACCACGATGGCCGCGGTTATATCCGCGGTTTTGCTGGAGAGTTTTGGACCTAATTCGTCTGCCATATTTATTCAAGCCGCCTATAAACTCGTAAAATTGGCGCGGGGTGCCATGCCGTACCTTACTTTAAAACTTTCTCCACCCCCTCCGCAACGCCCAGCAATTTTTCTTCCCCAAACCACTTCCCTATGAGCTGTAACCCCACCGGTAATTTTTTGCCTCCGATCTCGGTAAATCCCGCCGGCAAGGAGATGGCCGGAACCCCTGCCAAGTTTACCGCTACCGTATAAATATCGGCAAGATACATTTTGAGCGGGTCATCGGTTTTTTCCCCGAGTTTAAAAGCGGGAGTTGGCGTGGTGGGGCCTAAAATTACCTCAACCCTTTCAAGCGCTTTTTCAAAATCTTCCCGAATTAGCCTGCGTACTTTTTGGGCTTTGAGATAGTACGCATCATAGTATCCGGCTGAAAGCGTATAGGCGCCAAGCATGATCCTTCGCTTCACCTCTGGCCCAAACTTCTCGGCCCTTGTTTTGGCATACACTTCATACAGGTTTTCCGCGTTAGTCCGCGATTCCTTAGGTCCGCGTTTGTCCGCGGTTACGGCGCTTCCGTAACGAATTCCATCGTACCGCGCTAAATTCGCCGATATCTCCGAGGGTACAATTATATAGTAACAGGGCAGCGTGTACTCGAAAGAGGGCAGTGAAATTTCTTCCATGATCGACCCGGCTTCTTCCATTCTTTTGATCGCCGATTTGATGACTTTTTCAATTTCAGGATCGAGGCCGGAGGTAAAATATTCTTTTGGTATTCCAATACGGATGTTTCGAAGTCCGACTTCCCGCGGGAAGTCGGACTTCCTCTCGTCGGTCGACGTTGCGTCAAAGTTATCTTTCCCCGCGACCGCATTGAAAAGAATCCTCGTATCCTCTACGGTTTTTGTCAGCGGGCCTATTTGGTCAAGGCTTGAAGCCATCGAGATTAAACCATGACGAGATACGGCGCCGTAGGTAGGTTTAAAACCGACCACTCCGCAAAAGGACGCGGGCTGCCGCACCGATCCTCCGGTATCGGAACCCAGAGCCGCCATGGCGGTATGGGCCGCCACTGCCGCGGCAGATCCGCCGGAAGAGCCGCCGGGAACCCGTGACATATCATACGGATTTTTCGTGGGACCAAAAGCGGAGTTTTCCGTAGATGAGCCCATAGCAAATTCGTCCAAGTTGGTTTTCCCAATAAAAATCGCGCCGCATCTCCTAAGTTTTTGTATCGCGGTGGCGTCGTAGCTTGCGATGTAGTTATCGAGAATCCTGGATCCGGCAGTGCATTTTTCCCCCTCGATCAAGATATTGTCTTTTACCGCTATGGGGATCCCAAAGAGAGGTCCCGGGGCGTTAAGACCCTGAAGCACTTCGTCCTTTTTTTTAGCTTCTTCCAGGGCATCCTCGAAAACTTCAAGATAGGCGTGGAGTTTGCCATCCTTTTCTTTGATCGAATCGAGACAATCGGAAACCAGCTCCGTGACGGAGAATTGTTTTTTGCGAAGCCCCTCGGAGGCTTGCTGGATTGTAAGTTCGTTGAGATTCATCCCGTTAGTGACAGGTCGCGGTCGCATCACGACCTATGGCGAAGTGTTACTCGACAACTAACTTTAATACTCTTTATGGGCTGTACCCGCGAGGCCGCGACCGCGGGAACGGCGAGGGATTCATCCAAATACCGATTTTACTTTTACGTACCCATCTTTTCTATCCGGCGCTGCTTCCAATAATTTTGCAGATTTTCCCTCGATGGTCTTATCGGCTTCTTCGTCCTCCCGTGTTATATTTTCCAACAGCGTGCCTCCGGCAAGCGGCTGAACGACCGACGTATCTACCCGGTTTAATTTTTCCACAAATTCCAAAATCTTCGAGAGCTCTCTCCCATATTTTTGTTTTTCCTCGGGGGTAAGTTCAATGCGGGCAAGATGTGCTATGTGTTCAACGTCTTTTAAGGTAATCATTTTTGTTTTTTATACATTTTTTCCACTTCCTCTACGGCGGTTGAGTCTTCGGGCCTTTTATCGTCCCTGAATCTTACCAGGCGCGGAAAGCGCAGCGAGTATCCCCGTCCCTTTTTCCTTCCTGCCGTATGCCGCGGGGACAGGGTAATTTCATCGGCGAGGATCTCAACCACCAACGAGGGTTTTACCCAAATATCGGGCGCGATTTCCTTATCTACCTCGTAATCTTTGGGGGGTTCCGCAACCTTGATTTCGGATACCCTTCGGCTGGTTTCGCGGAGTTCGCTATCCGATAGACCCGATCCCAGGCGCGAGATGGTATAATATTTATCTTCCCTGCCGCGTACTCCAAGGAGAAGCCCGCCTATGCCAAATTCCGCCCGCTTCCCCCTTCCTTTATACGCGCCCATCACCACACAATCAATCGTATCCGGCAGTCCAAGACCGCCCCCGGATTTGGGCGCCTTGCTCCCCGCTCGGAGCTTCTCCAACATAGCCGTGGTGGCTTTTAATTTTATCCAGTGAAATCCTCGGCTCCCAGCCTGGTACGGCAGTTCAAGATTTTTTACCACTAAACCCTCGAGACCCGCATCCAGGTTCATCTTCAGCTCCGTACGTATTAGCTCGGGGTCGTCGGTAATTTTTTGGGCAGTGAGACGTATGGTCCCCCCTTTTTTGTCAAGAACCCGTTCAAGTATTTTACGCCGTTCTCTGAAAGGCAGCTCGATGAGCGTCTTCCCGTCAAGATACAAAATATCGAAGACGAAGATGGAAAGAGGGATTTTTTTAACAAATTCCCCGATGCCGTATTTTCTTTTTCTTTGTACGGTCTCTTGGAACTGCGCAAATTTTCCGGTCTTGGGGTCATATCCTATGGTTTCCCCGTCAAGTATGGCATCTCGAACTTCCAGTTGCATGGCCGAGGAAACTATTTCAGGAAACATGGGAGTGGTATTTTCCAAATTTCTTGAAAAAAGAGCGACTTGTTTTTTACCGGACTCTTTCCAAATATGTATCTGGGTACGGAAGCCGTCGAGTTTGGCCTCCACCCCCACCCAGGGCCCTGCCTTTTGGAGCACCTCTTCGACGCTTTTTAATCTTTCCGCGAGCGAAGCTCGAACGGGGACTCCGGGACGAACTTCAAGTTTTTTTAACGAGCCGAGTCCGGATTTTTTTACGCGCTTCGCAATCTCGCCGATATCCGCCGTAGCGTTGAATGCTCTTTCGATCTCGGGTCTGGCGGATTTATCCCCCCTTTCCATAAGGGATAGGGCGTCAAGCAGGGTCGCATCGGAGAAGCCGAGACGCAATTTCCCTACGGGAATTCGGGTAACGTATTTTGCCGAGAGAGGATCAAGTCTTGAAAGGATGCCCGCCATTTTTCTGATTTTTCTCCCTTGAGAACCCCTGCCGGATTCTTTGGCCACCTCAAGC
>CAYPFS010000030.1:0-478 GCA_964410175.1 uncultured Candidatus Saccharibacteria bacterium | reverse complement strand
CCTCAAGCATCCCGTCGTAAACGGCCGCGACCGACAGTTTTTGATTCCCGATTCTGGGTTTGCGATTCTTTGCGATTTGAAACGCGACGTCCCCCAAATCTCCGCTTGCCTTATATAACTTCAGAACGGTTTTGTCTCTCGTGTCGTAGACGCTCTCAAGAACCCTAATCATCGTTTTTTCCGCGAGATTAAATTCGACTCCTCGGTAAGCGGGCAGGAGTTCCCCCAAAAGGAGATAGCAGATTTTATCCACTTCTTCCTCACCGGCTTTTTTCAGAGCTTCGGCAAGCAGACGCGTCATTTCGTTGCGCGAAGCCGTTTTTTCAAGTTTTTCGAGATAGCTCGCGAGTTGGGAAAACTGCATATTGGTAAATCCAAAGCACAAAGCTCAAAATCCAAAACGATTTATTAAATTAAAATTTTTCTTGGAGTCAACATTTTAATGCAACGGGGTGATATAACTCACTCCGTATGAAGA